>NZ_BAAAPF010000079.1:0-23097 GCF_039531005.1 Streptomyces synnematoformans | reverse complement strand
GCCCCGGCCCCCGGCGCCGCCCCCGCCGACGACCCCTCCCGGCTGGCCGAGGCGCTGGCCGCCGACCCCGTCCTGCGGGCCCGGCTGGTCCGCGGCCTCGACCTGGCCCTGCTGCCGCCGGACACCCCGCTGCCGGGCGAGCCGCTGCCGCTCGGCTGACCGGCCCGCGCCGGACCGCCGGGGGCCGCGGCCCGGGCGCTGGTTAGGGTGGCCTCCGGTCCCGTACGAGGAAGTGAGCCCCCATGAGCGACCCCGGCCCCGGCGGCGACGCCGGCCCCGACTTCGACGCGATGACGCGCGACATCGCCGACGTCCCCGCCGTGGAGGTGATCACGACGGTGGCGGTGCACCTGATGAGCGCCGCGGCGGTCAAGCTCGGACTCGCCGAGGACGGCGCCGCGCACAAGGACCTGGACGAGGCCCGCAAGCTGATCACCGCGCTGGCCGGGCTGGTCACCGCCGGCGCGGGGGAGGTCGGCTCGTACCACGCGGCGCCGCTGCGGGACGGGCTGAAGTCGCTGCAGCTCGCCTTCCGCGAGGCGTCCGAGCACCCCGACGAACCGGGCCGGGGCCCCGGCGAGGCGTACACGGGCCCCGTCATCGGCTGAGCCCGCCCGTACCCGCCCACCGCACCGCCGCGCGGATGTGCGGTGTTTCCGCGGGCACTGGTATGCTGGACAGCGACCGGCCGGACGCACCATGCAGGAAAGAGGAGCGACCGGCCCGCAAGTGGAGGCTCCGATCTCCCACCTTCCGGCCCCCGGTCGGCGGGTCACCGGTCCGAAGCACCCCGCGGCACGCTCTGCGGCGGTGCTCCCCGGCAGGAGTCGCACTTGCGTCCCGTCCGGGGCTTTTTTCGTGCCCGCGCCGGGTGGTCGGCAGACAGCACGTTACGCGGTTGCCCGCCAGGCAGTCGCGTGGTGGAAATGAGGAGGCCACATCAGCGCCGAGCCCCGCATCAACGACCGGATTCGCGTCCCCGAGGTGCGACTTGTCGGCCCCAGCGGCGAGCAGGTGGGCATCGTCCCGCTCGCCAAGGCTCTGGAGCTTGCCCAGGAGTACGACCTCGACCTGGTCGAGGTGGCGGCGAACGCCCGTCCTCCGGTGTGCAAGCTGATGGACTACGGGAAGTTCAAGTACGAGTCGGCCATGAAGGCCCGTGAGGCGCGCAAGAACCAGGCGCACACGGTCATCAAGGAGATGAAGCTCCGGCCGAAGATCGACCCGCACGACTACGACACCAAGAAGGGTCACGTCGAGCGGTTCCTCAAGCAGGGGGACAAGGTCAAGATCACGATCATGTTCCGCGGTCGTGAGCAGTCCCGCCCCGAGCTGGGCCGGCGGCTGCTGCAGCGGCTTGCGGAGGACGTGCAGGAGCTGGGCTTCGTGGAGTCCAACCCCAAGCAGGACGGCCGCAACATGATCATGGTTCTCGGTCCGCACAAGAAGAAGACCGAGGCGATGGCCGAAGCCCGCGAGGCCCAGGCGGCCCGCAAGGCGGAGCGAAGGGGCGACGAGACCGCTCCCGCGGAGCGCGCCGAGGCCTGATCCCGGCACCCGACCCCGGGTCCGGCGAGTAGGACGAAGACAGTCCGACGCTTCCGCATGCCCGTTTGCGGGCGGCGGGAGCGCCGACGACGAGGAGTGAACGGCGAGATGCCGAAGAACAAGACCCACAGTGGTTCCAAGAAGCGCTTCCGCGTGACCGGCTCCGGCAAGGTGCTGCGTCAGCGTGCCAACCGGCGCCACTACCTGGAGCACAAGCCGTCGACTCTGACCCGGCGCCTCGCCGGCACGGTCGAACTGTCCAAGGCCGACGCGAAGAAGGCCAAGAAGCTGCTCGGCCGGTGAGCCGCCGCCCTGCCCCGGCAGGGCGCAGGACGACTCAGCAGACCGGGACCCAGCCGTTCCGGGTCGCGCAGCCGACGCGACCCAGCCCCAAGGAGTGAACAAGTGGCACGCGTCAAGCGGGCAATCAACGCCCAGAAGAAGCGCCGGGCGATCCTCGAGCAGGCCAGCGGTTACCGCGGCCAGCGCTCCCGCCTCTACCGCAAGGCGAAGGAGCAGGTCACCCACTCCCTCGTCTACAACTACAACGACCGCAAGAAGCGCAAGGGCGACTTCCGTCAGCTGTGGATCCAGCGGATCAACGCCGCTGCCCGTGCCAACGGCATCACCTACAACCGCTTCATCCAGGGCCTGAAGGCCGCGGGCGTCGAGGTGGACCGCAAGATGCTCGCCGAGCTGGCCGTGAACGACGCAGGTGCCTTCACCGCGCTCGTCGAGGTGGCCCAGAAGGCCCTGCCGAGCGACGTCAACGCGCCGAAGTCCGCCGCCTGAGCCGCCGCGCTCGCTCGGTACGCGTCAAGGACCCGCAGGCCCCGCCGGCCTGCGGGTCCTTGGATTTCCGTGCGGGCCCGCAGGTCGCGCGGGCCTCTCGCGGCCGCCGTCCTGCCGTACGAAAGGTCTCCCCACCGCCCATGGGCACCCCCGAGCCGATCTCGCCGCGCTCCGCCCGCGTCACCGCCGCCCGCAAGCTGCTCCGGCGCGCCGGGCGGGTCAAGGAGCGCCGGTTCCTCGCCGAGGGGCCGCAGGCCGTACGGGAGGCGGTGGCGTACGGGTCCGGCCCCGGCGGCGACGCCGGCCCGGCCCTCGTCGAGCTGTTCGCCACCCCCGAGGCCGCCGAGCGGCACCCGGAGATCGTCGGGTCGGCCCGGGAGGCGGGCGCCCGCGTGCACTCCGCCGCCGAGGAGGTCGTCGCCGGGCTCTCGCAGACCGTCACCCCGCAGGGCCTCGTCGGCGTCTGCCGCTTCCTCGACGTGCCCCTCGCGGACGTCACCGCCGCCCGCCCCCGTCTCGTCGCCGTCCTCGCGCACGTCCGCGACCCCGGCAACGCCGGCACCGTGCTGCGCTGCGCCGACGCCGCCGGGGCCGACGCCGTGGTGCTCACCGACGCCTCCGTCGACCCGTACAACCCCAAGGCCGTACGGGCCTCCGCCGGCAGCGTCTTCCACCTCCCCGTCGTCACCGGCCTGCCCGCCGCCGCGGCCGCCGCCGGGCTGCGCGCCGCCGGCGTGCGGCTGCTGGCCGCCGACGGGGCGGGGGAGCGGGACCTGGACGACGAGCTGGACGACGGCGGCCTCGCCGCCCCGACCGGCTGGATCTTCGGCAACGAGGCGTGGGGGCTGCCGGCCGAGACCAGGGCGCTCGCCGACGCCGTCGTGCGCGTCCCGATCCACGGCCGCGCCGAGAGCCTGAACCTCGCCACCGCCGCGGCCGTGTGCCTCTACGCCTCGGCCCGGGCCCACCGCCCGATCGGCGGGTGCCGCCCCGTCAGCGGGGCCAGGTAGGGTGACCGCCCTAGGCGACCGCGAGTCGACCGTACGGGCAGGCCAACGCCCGGTCTCTGGGAGGGGGTTCACGGGTGGAGAGCGCAGATGACGGGCCGGAGGCCGCCGACCTCCACTGTGCGCCCGACGATCTGCCGGACGGTCTCGTCGTGGCCGACGAGCGTGGTCGCGTGGTGTGCTTCAACGCCGCCGCCGTGCGGATCACCGCCCTGGAGCCGGCCGCCGTCCTCGGCCGCCCGCTGACCGAGGCGCTGCCCCTGGAGGACCTGAAGGGCCGCCGCTGGTGGCGGCTGATCGACCCGTACGGCGGCCTGGCCATCCGCACCGGCCACCCCGAGCGCAACCTGCTGCTGCCCGGCAACCGCGAGGTGCTGGTCGCCGCCCGCTACGTACGCGACGGCCGCACCGGCCCGGTGCGCAAGCTCATCGTCACCCTGCGCGGCACGGAGGCCCGGCGGCGCAGCGAGCGCAGCCACGCCGAGCTGATCGCCACCGTCGCGCACGAGCTGCGCTCCCCGCTGACGTCCGTGAAGGGCTTCACCGCCACGCTGCTGGCGAAGTGGGAGCGGTTCACCGACGACCAGAAGCGGCTGATGCTGGAGACCGTGCACGCCGACGCCAACCGCGTCACCCGGCTCATCGCCGAGCTGCTGGACATCTCCCGCATCGACTCCGGCCGGCTGGAGGTGCGCAAGCAGCGCGTCGACGTGGTCGCCGCGGTGCACCGGCACGTGGAGGCGCAGACCACCGCGGGCCAGGACCCGGCCCGCTTCCGCACCCTGGTGCGGCGGGAGCTGCCCGACCTGTGGGCCGACCCCGACAAGGTCGACCAGGTGCTGGGGAACCTGCTGGAAAATGCCGTGCGGCACGGCGAGGGACTTGTCACCATCGAGGTGGCACCCGCCACCCTCAACCACGGCAGGGAAGGCACCCAGGTCACCGTGAGCGACGAAGGCCCCGGCATCCCGGAGGAGTCGATGAGCCGCGTCTTCACCCGCTTCTGGCGGGGCAGCAAGCGCGGCGGCACCGGCCTGGGGCTGTACATCGTCAAGGGCATCGTGGAGGCCCACGGCGGGATCATCACCGTCGGCCGCGCCCCCGGCGGCGGCGCCCGGTTCCGATTTACCCTGCCCGTCGGCGCCCCGGCCCACCTCGCCTGAGCCGCGGCCTGGGGGGACCGCCCACGCGCGGCAGCGCGCTGTGGGGGAGCCCACGGGCCACACCCGCGTCCGCGCGCCCGTAGACTCGACCCCCGGCCCCTCGGCGACCCCGCTCGCCGACAAAGCCGCGGCCGCCGGGTCGGGGCGCAGCCAGCCAATCGGAAGTACGGGAAGAGATGTCGGCACCGAACAAGTCGTACGACCCTGTCGAGGTCCAGGCACTGAAACCGGAAGAGATCGACCGGGTGCGCGACGAGGCGCTCGCCGCCATCGCCGCGGCCGGCGACCTCGCAGCGCTTCGCGAGGTGAAGACCGCCCACGCCGGCGACCGCTCCCCGCTGGCGCTCGCCAACCGCGAGATCGGCGCCCTGCCGCCGCACGCCAAGGCGGACGCGGGCAAGCGCGTGGGCCGGGCGCGCGGCGAGGTGGGGCAGGCCCTGAAGCGGCGCCAGGAGGAGCTGGAGGCGGAGCGCGACGCCCGGGTGCTGGTCGAGGAGGCGGTGGACGTCACACTGCCGTACGACCGCACCCCCGGCGGCGCGCGGCACCCGCTGACCACGCTCTCCGAGCGCATCGAGGACATCTTCACGGCGATGAGCTGGGAGGTGGCCGAGGGCCCCGAGGTCGAGGCCGAGTGGTTCAACTTCGACGCGCTCAACATCGCGCCTGACCACCCCGCGCGCAGCGAACAGGACACCTTCTTCGTCCGCGGGCCGCAGCGCGACGGCGCGCCCGGGCGGGGGGACGACGACGAGACCGGCGTCGTGCTGCGCACCCACACCTCGCCGGTGCAGATCCGCTCCATGCTCGACCGCGAGCTGCCCGTGTACGTGATCTGCCCCGGCCGCGTCTACCGCACCGACGAGCTGGACGCCACCCACACCCCCGTCTTCATGCAGGTCGAGGGGCTGGCGGTGGACGAGGGCCTGACGATGGCCGACCTGAAGGGCACCCTCGACCACATGGTCTCCTCGCTCTTCGGCGAGGGCGTGCGGACCCGGCTGCGGCCGGACCACTTCCCGTTCACCGAGCCGTCCGCCGAGATGGACATGGTCTGCTTCGTCTGCCGCGGCGCGTCCGTCGGCAACCCGGACCGGCCCTGCCGCACCTGCGGCTCCGAGGGCTGGATCGAGCTGGGCGGCTGCGGCATGGTCAACCCGAAGGTGCTGGTCGCCTGCGGCATCGACCCGGAGCGCTACAGCGGGTTCGCCTTCGGGTTCGGGATCGAGCGGATGCTGATGTTCCGCCACAACGTCGAGGACATGCGAGACATGGTCGAGGGTGACGTGCGCTTCACCCGGCCGTTCGGGATGGAGATCTGATGCGAGTCCCGCTTTCGTGGCTGCGGGAGTACGTCGACCTGCCGGCCGGCGAGACCGGCCGCGGCGTCCAGGACCGGCTGATCAGCGCCGGCCTGGAGGTCGAGACCGTCGAGCGGCTGGGCGCGGACCTCAAGGGCCCGCTGGTCGTCGGCCGGGTGCTGGCGATCGAGGAGCTGACGGAGTTCAAGAAGCCGATCCGCTACTGCCAGGTCGACGTCGGCGACGCGAACACCACGGGTGACCCGCAGAACATCATCTGCGGCGCGGCCAACTTCGCCGTCGGCGACAAGGTCGTCGTCATCCTGCCCGGCGGCGAGCTGCCCGGCGGCTTCAAGGTCGACGCCCGGAAGACGTACGGCAGGGTCTCCGAGGGCATGATCTGCTCGGTGCGCGAGCTGGGCATCGGCGACGACCACGACGGCATCCTGGTGCTGCCGCCCGAGTACGAGCCGGGCACCGACGCGACCGAGCTGCTGGAGCTGAACGACGAGGTCCTGGACATCGCCGTCAACCCCGACCGCGGCTACGCGCTGTCCCTGCGCGGCGTCGCCCGCGAGACCGCCATCGCCTACGGCGTGCCGCTGCGCGACCCGGCGCTGCTCGACGTGCCCCCGCCGAACGACTACGGCTACGAGGTCAAGGTCGACGACCCGCGCGGCTGCGACCGCTTCACCGCCCGCGTCGTCACCGGCATCGACCCCGAGGCCCGCTCGCCGATCTGGCTGCAGCGCCGGCTGCAGAAGGCCGGCATGCGTCCGATCTCGCTCGCCGTGGACGTCACCAACTACGTGATGCTGGAGATCGGCCAGCCCCTGCACGCGTACGACCGCGCCCGGCTCGACGGCCCCCTCGGCGTGCGCCGGGCCGCGCCCGGCGAGAAGCTCACCACCCTGGACGGCGTCGAGCGCACCCTCCACCCGGAGGACCTGCTGATCACCGACGACCGCGGGCCCATCGGTCTGGCCGGGGTGATGGGCGGCGCCGACACCGAGATCGCCGAGGCCGAGGTCCGCGACCACCTGCTCGGCTCGGTGGCCGGCACCACCGAGATCGTGATCGAGGCCGCGCACTTCGACCCCGTCTCCATCGCCCGCACCTCGCGCCGCCACCGCCTCACCTCCGAGGCGTCCCGCCGCTTCGAGCGCGGCGTCGACCCGGAGGCCGGCCCCGCCGCGGCGCAGCGCACGGTGGACCTGCTGGTGCTGCTGGCCGGCGGCTCCGCCGAGGCGGGCGTGACCGAGGTCGTCGCGCCCAGCGGGCCGCGGACCGTGCGGATGCGGGTCGACCACCCGGACCGGGTCGCCGGCGTGCCGTACGGGCGCGAGGCCGTGGTGCGCCGACTGCAGGAGGTCGGCTGCGACGTCTACGGCGCCGACGAGCTGACCGTCACCGTGCCCACCTGGCGCCCCGACCTGGCCGCGCCGAACGACCTCGCCGAGGAGGTCATCCGGCTCGAAGGCTACGAGAACCTGCCGTCGACGCTGCCCCGGCCGCCAGCCGGCCGCGGCCTGACCGGCCGGCAGCGGCTGCACCGCCGGGCCGGCCGGGCGCTGGCCGGCGCCGGCTACGTCGAGGTGCTGAACTACCCGTTCGTCGGCGAGGCGGCCCTCGACGCGCTCGGCCTGGACCCCGACGACGCCCGCCGCCGTACCGTCACCCTGGTCAACCCGATCAGCGACGAGGAGCCGGGCCTGCGCACCACGCTGCTGCCCGGCCTGCTCGCCGCGCTCCGCCGCAACCACGGCCGCGGCACCGCCGACCTGGCGCTCTTCGAGACCGGGCTGGTCTTCCGGCCGTCGGGCTGGGAGTCCGAGCCGGCCCGGCTGCCCGTCGACCGGCGCCCCACCGACGAGGAGATCGCCTCCCTGAACGCCGCCCTGCCCAAGCAGCCGCGCCGCGCCGCCGCCGTCCTCGCCGGCGCCCGCGAGCGGGCCGGCTGGTGGGGCCCCGGCCGCCCGGCGGACTGGGCAGACGCGGTCGAGGCGGCCCGTACCGTGGCCGCGGCGGCGGGCGTGGAGCTGGCGACCGAGGCCGACCAGCACGCGCCGTGGCACCCCGGCCGCTGCGCGGCCCTGTTCGCGGTCGTGGACGGCGAACGACGAGTCGTCGGCCACGCCGGCGAGCTGCACCCGCGGGTGGTCAAGGCACTGCAGCTGCCGGAGCGCACCTGCGCCATGGAGGTCTCGCTCGACCTGCTGGAGATCGCGGGCGGCGGCCCGGTGCAGGCACCGCACGTATCCACGTACCCGGTGGCGACGCAGGACGTGGCGCTGGTCGTGGCCGCGGACGTGCCGGCGGCGAAGGTCGCCGACGCCCTGCGCGCGGGCGCGGGCGAGCTGCTGGAGTCGGTGCGGCTGTTCGACGTCTTCACCGGCGAGCAGGTCGGCGAGGGCCGCAAGTCCCTCGCCTACGCACTGCGCTTCCGCGCCCCGGACCGCACACTGACGGCCGAGGAAGCGGGCGCAGCCCGCGACGCGGCGGTGGCGCGGGCGGCGGAGGAGGCGGGGGCGGTGCTGCGGGGGGCGTGACGGGCGGGCGCGGCACGGCGGTACGGGGCCCGTACCGCCGTGCGGGGGCTGTGTCGGCGCCCTGGCCGCTTGGGTGCGGTGTGCGGTCCCCGCCCCCTCGGTGAAGGTGAACTCGTAGCATGGCGTCAAGAGTTGGACGTGGCACACGAGGATGTTCGGTGGTGGAAATGTCCGAATCTCCATTTGTTGCTCAGGACGGCGGCCCCGCTGGATAAACGCCCAGGTCAGCGAGACTGCTCCCCGCGCACGCGGGGATGGACCCGGGTCGGGCCAGTCGTCGTCTCCCTGCTGACGCTGCTCCCCGCGCACGCGGGGATGGACCCTCCCAGTCCCGCGCTGCGGCGTGGGACGTGTGCTGCTCCCCGCGCACGCGGGGATGGACCTCCGGCAGACCCTTGGTGATCTCCACTACCAGGCTGCTCCCCGCGCACGCGGGGATGGACCCCGCTGGTCGGCGAGGGCGTTGCGGTAGTCGTCGCTGCTCCCCGCGCACGCGGGGATGGACCCCCCACGGGCCTCTTCTTCAACCACGCACCCCACTGCTCCCCGCGCACGCGGGGATGGACCCAACGGCGTCACAGACCTCGACGTCGGCGGCTACTGCTCCCCGCGCACGCGGGGATGGACCCCTCGCCGGAGAGCAGCCGGTACGGCTCGCCGACTGCTCCCCGCGCACGCGGGGATGGACCCTGGGTGTTCCCCGGGCACGCCTACGACGCCGTCTGCTCCCCGCGCACGCGGGGATGGACCCTGACCATGTATTCGATCTTCGTCAACTTCATGCTGCTCCCCGCGCACGCGGGGATGGACCCCACGAAACGATCATGCAGGCCGGGCACGACGTCTGCTCCCCGCGCACGCGGGGATGGACCCAGCGTCAGGCCGACGCTGAACGCCGCGAGCGGCTGCTCCCCGCGCACGCGGGGATGGACCCCGCGCGGACGCCTACAAGGACTACCCGGGCGGCTGCTCCCCGCCCACGCGGGGATGGACCCGAACTCGCCGCCGCCGACCTCGACGACCTCACCTGCTCCCCGCGCACGCGGGGATGGACCCCTCACCGCCACGACCCCGTTCGCCATCGCCCACTGCTCCCCGCGCACGCGGCGATGGACCCTACCTCGGCGCCGACACCTCCCTGATCGCGGTCTGCTCCTCGCGCACGCGGGGACGGCCCCCGCCACAGACATGGCGGGGGCCGGTCACTCAGGGCGGGTGGGGGCGCCGTTCACCCGTGGTGCTTGGCGAACTCCACGAGTCCGGCGAACCCCTCACGGGTCAGGGTCAGGCGCGGGCCGTTCGGGTCCTTGCTGTCACGGACCATCACTACGCCGGGGAGGTTGTCGGCGACCTCGATACATGCCGACTCGGCTTCATTGCTGTAGCTCGACTTGTGCCAGTTCGGTTCGGCGTTGCTCACTGGTCGTTCTCCTCGTAGCTGTCAAGGATGTGCCGCATCAGGTCCTGGCTCCGCTGGCGATTCAGAGCCTCGCTGCTGAGCTGATCATAGGTGCGCTGCATGCGTGCCACTTCCGCCGGTTCCTCGTAGAGTCGTCCGGTGAATGCGGCCTCAGCGTACGCACACCGGGTGCCGTCGGGTAGATCCAGCACTGTGATCACGCCGGTGGGGCTCGGTGCGGTGAACGGCAGCACCTGAATCAACACGTTATCCCTGTCGGACAGGTCGAGCAGGTGCCCCAACTGCTCTTTGTGAGTTTTGGCGTCTCCCATGGCGCGACGCAGCCCCGCCTCGTCGATCACGACGTTGAGCCACATCGGGTTGACTTCGCGTGTCACCACTTCCTGGCGCTCTATGCGGCTGCGAAGCCCGTTGTCCACGTTGCTGCTGCTGGAGTGGGTAACCAGCATGAGGGCTCGCGCATATGCGCGAGTCTGCATGAGGCCGGGCACTATCGGGGCGAACTCGTGCACCGCGTGAGCGGTGACGAGACGCTCGACGAACAACTGTGCATAGTCGCGGATGGCCTTGCGCGCGATCATCCTCGCCAGGTCGGCCAGATACGGCGTGGTGCCGAGGACCTCGTCGAGGAACTCGGCCAACGCCACGTTGGGAGCCTCGGTTCCGCACTCAATCTGTGAGATGCGGGAGGGGGCGACACGCACCTGGTCCGCCAAGTCCTTCTGCCGGGTCCATCCCTTCGAGATCCTGGCCCGTTCCACCATCTTCCCCAGGAACATTTCCAGGCTCTCTGAGGGGTCGATCTGCTTGCGTGCTGGCATGTGCCCCTGTCATTCCTCGGCATCGTGCATATGAAGTCTCCGTCTTCATACCCATCTGTCTAGCGGAGCCTACTGCCAACGATCCACGCTGATAGCCCAGTTAGAAGAGGGTGACAACGTTGGCCGTTCCCAAGCACGCGTCCTGCCGCGCCACACGGGTCGCCTGGTTCCGTGTCGACCACGAACCAGCGCCCACCCCCGTAGGAGGTGACTCCGCGTGAACTCGCGCATGTTCCCCCGCAGCGCGGCAGCCGTCGGCCGCGCGAGAGCGTTCGTGGCCGGCTGTATCGGCGGATGTGCCGCCGAGCAGGCCGACGACATCCGTGTGTGTGTCTCCGAACTCGTGACCAACGCCCTCCAGCACACCCCGACCGGTCGTCGCTTCCTCGTACGGGTCGTCCTCAACGAGAGCGTGGTGCGCATCGAGGTGCACGACGCCAGCAGCGACACCCCGCACCTGTGCACGCCCGCGGATACCGACGATCGCGGGCGCGGCCTGCACCTGGTCGACGCCCTCGCCGACGACTGGGGCGTCAGCGACCGCACCGGCCCCGGCAAGGTCGTATGGGTCACGTTCAAGATCCGGACCGCCGCGGAGGTCACGTGTGAGCGGCACATCCCGTGACAGCCGGACCCGGATTCACCTCGGCGCTCAGCGACGCGACGTGGCTCGACGTGACGCACGCTGTGCCGGTCGCCTGGCTACTGATCGGGCACTCCGGCCCCCTGCGCCCAGAAGAGACGCACACGAGCGTCGAGGCCGGTCTGCTCGCCATGGCCGGCGCGGTGGGACTCGCCCCCGCGGCCGGGTAGGTGCCGGACATCGGCGACCGCCTGCTCATCGAGGGCGGCACGGCCACCCTCGACTACGCGCACCCCACCTACTGCTTACGGCTGCCCCCGTCCGCAAGCTCCGTGGCGCGAGCACTTCGCCCGCCGCGGCCCCGGATGCGTCGTCGTCGGCCTCGACCCGCTACCGCTTGGGTTCGGTCCCGACGCTGTCCAGCCGTACCTCGACCACACGGGCACGCGCATTCGCGCACTTCTTGGCGCGGTCACCGTGCGAATGCGCCAGCGACCGGCATACGCCACGCCAGCGCCCACCGCGCTGCCGCCATGACCCGCCCCGGGCTGCCTCAGTCCTTGCCCGCCCCCCGGACGGTCACCTGTGACGCCACGGGACCGTTGCCAGCCGACTTCGACCGCATCGTGTCCCTCGTGGCGCTGCCCCTGAGCGGCCCTGGCCCTCGCACCGTGCCCCGCCCGGAAGTAGCAGCTCCGAGCAGTAGCGCGCCCGGCGACGGCGCGGACCGGGGCGGCGGCCTGGTCGGCCTGCGCCTTGAGGCGGTCGAGGCCGGCAGCGGGCGCCGCTCATGCCAGGTCAGGCGGGGCTGGAGCGCCGCGGGCGCGGAGGTGCGCCGGTTCTGACTACTTCTGTCACGGGCGCTTGAATGGCCCGGCATGACGGTGGGAGTTGCCTGCCGCAGCTTTTAATGCTGCGCTTTCATGGTTGCATGTTCGGTGCTGACGGTTCATTATGTTGCCGTGCGGCGTTGCTCGTTGGAGTGCGCGGGACCTATCGGGGCTGAGCTGAGGGGTGAAGGCATGGATCCGTTGGCCGTAGTGATGGTGCTGTGCGCATCACTAGTGTGGTTGATCAAGCGATTGAACTTATCCGTGCGATGTGATGGCTGCGGGAAGGGGAGGGGGCTCCGGCTCGTGTTCCGTCGGCGGTGAGTCCACAGCCGGCGGGTACGGCAGTCGCGCCACTGAGCTTTTGCACGGGACGCGACTGCCGGACTCGACATCCCCGCGTGCGCGGGGAGCACTGAGAAGCCGCGCTTTCATGGGGACCATCCCCGCGTGCGCGGGGAGCAGGGCTGTCCACAGGGCTTCTCTGCCTGCCAAGGAGCAGGCGGTGACAGGATAACGGTGGGAACCCCGCGGCACCTTCCCCCGGCTCGTCCGCTCAGCGGGCGTACCGGCGGCGCTTGGCGGCCGTGCTCCAGCCCTGGCGGGGTGGGCGGGTGGCGGGGGCGGGGCCGGTAGGCCCTTCGGTGGGGCGGCGGATGAGGGTGACGCCCTCGTGGTCCTCCGGCTGCCAGTGGTGGTCGCGGGTCTCGAAGGTGTAGCCCTGCTCGGTGTCGGTGGTGTATGTCAGCAGGGCACGGCCCTCGTGTGCGTACTCGTCCACCGCCGCCCAGAGCGCGCTTCGGATACGGGCCGACGGGCTGCCGACGAAGACGCCGGGGGAGACTTCGAGCAGCCAGCGGGTGAGGAAGCCCCGCAGCCCGACGGGGCAGTTGGAGAGGACGATCACCGTCACCAGATCAGCCCCTCGCCGAGGTTGGCACCGGACTCCACTTCTTCGCCGCGGTCGGACTGGAGCATGACCCGGTCGCGCTGCGGGGCGTCGCCCTCCTCGGCGGAGCCGACCTCCGTCCCGGGGGTGAGCAGCGTCTTCACGTCGTGGACGCAGCGCTCCAGCAGCCCGGCGGCGTGCACGCGGTCGCGTAGCGCGCGGCGCACGCGCGGGCCGATGTCCTCCTCGCTCTCCGCGGCGGTCTCGAAGGCGACCGGGATGCCGATCTCCGTCTTGTAGAGGTCCGCGATGTCCAGGGCGAAGGACAGCTCATGTCCGGAGTGCACGAAGCCCAGCCCGGGGATGCAGCCCAGCGCCGCGACCACGTTCTGCGCGATGCCGTACATGCACTGCCCGGCGGCCGTGACGGCCTGGTTCGGGGCGTCGCCGGAGGCGAAGTCGCCCTGGGCGTAGCGGCGTCCGCGCCAGCGGATGCCGGTACGGGCCGCCTCGGTGCGGTAGCACGCTTTGACGCGGTCGCCCTCCTTGCCGAGCAGCTCGCGGCGGCTGCGGCCGGCCGGGTCGTCGTCGGGGAACCGGAGAGCGTACATCGAGCGGGCGACCTCCAGCCGCGTCCGCGGGTTGGCCCACAGTCGTGCCTGGGCCTCGGCCAGCGCCGCGGAGCGGGAGAGCGCCCGGCCGCCGGCGTAGTAGCGCACGCCGTGCTCTCCGACCCACACGATGCCGACGCCGCTCTCTCCCAGGAGCCGGACGGCCTGTTGGGAGATCTTCGTGCCCGGTCCGAGCAGCAGCGTGCCGATGGTCGCGGACGGGAGGTGGCGTACGCCGTCGCCGTCGGCGGCGGTGATCGCGTTGTCGGCGCAGTGGATGACGGCGCGCTCCAGGTAGACGAAGGACAACCGGTCGCCGATCCGGGTGAGTTCGCGTGGTGAGGACGCGCCGCGCCTGCTGACGGTGGTCATCGGCTACTCCTGCGGGGCCAGGGTGAGCAGTCCGCAGCCGTACGCCTTGCCCCGGCCGATGCCCTGGGTGAGGGCGTGCCGCAGAGCGGCGGGGTCGGTGATCTCCAGTCGGCCGCTGAAGACGGTGGTGACCAGGGTGACCGGGCCGCCGCGCGAGCCGCTTCCCTTCCGGCCTGCGGGCGGCGGCGCCGGGTCGCCGGGGCGTTTGCGGAAGGAGAGGTCGCGGCGGCCGTGGACGACCACGGCGTACCGGTGCAGCGGGTCCTCAGCGTCCGGCGCCGCTCCCGGCAGCAGCTCGAAGCCGTGCTTTTCCTGTTGTTTCAGCAGCCAGCCGAGCTGGTGGCGCGGGGAGACGTGCGCTGTGCGCTTGGTCGGCTCACCGTCCTTGCGGCGGATGGAGTGGACCGGGTTGGCGGCCAGCCGGAACGACCAGCGGTCGCCCTTGGCGAGGCGGCGCAGGAACGGCTGGTAGTGCCGGGTCTCCCAGCCGGGTGCCTCGGGCGTGGCCAGCGTGGGCCAGCCGGCCTGCTCCACCAGGGCCGTGAGGTCGGGACGGTCGGGGCCGACGAGGTAGACCTGCACGTCGGTACGGTCACCGTGGTCCAGGCGCCAGAGGATGCGGGGCCGGGCTTCGGGGTCGACGGGCAGGCCGGGGAAGCCGGCGAGCAGCGCCGCGTGCAGGCGCTGCGGTGAGGACAGCAGGTAGCGGGCTCCGGCGCGCGCGGTGTTGACGCGGAAGCGCGTGAGGTACATCAGTCGCTCTCCAGCAGCGGCATCGGGTCGTGCTCCGGGACTACCGGGACCTCGACCGGCCGCGGTACGGCGTCGCTCCGCACCGACCGGCGGGCGTACCGGCGGTGGCGCGGGTCGAAGCTGAGCGGCTGGTCGGCCACGATGTCGCCGGGTGGGTCCCCGGGCGCGGAGTCCAGCAGCACCGGTAGCCGGTCCGGGGCGGTGCGGGCGGTCTGTTCCCGATACCAGGCCGAAGCCAGCCACGGGTGCTCCCGCAACGCCGCCTCCAGCCCCGTGTCGTGCCGGACGCCCAGGTCGAGCCGCCGTGCGGGCGGGCAGGCGCGGCGGCCGAGAAACGGCAGGAAGTGCGGCGCACGTACCGCCGTGTGCAGCTCCTCGATCAGCGTCCGGTCGCCCTCGACCGCGGCCAGGAACACGGCGTCGGCGAGGTAGAAGCGCTCGGTGACCGGCATCGCCTTGCCGCTGACCTGGTGGTGCGCGGTGTGGAAGTCCCGCACACGCGTGCCGGGCTGATCGACGCGTACGCCGAAGCGCAGCGCGGCGAGATCCGACAGGTCGGCGGTGCGGGGGCGGCCCAGGGCGGCGGCGAGGAGCCCGAGCACTCCGCTCTTGGTCGGCGCCGACTCCGTGGAGCGCCGCGCGAAGCGCGAGGCGGCGCCCCAGGACTGGAGCGGCCCGGCGAGCTGGAGCAGCAGCACACTCACTGCCTGCCGCCCTGCCGCTCCGCGACCGCCGCACCGATGTTCGCCACCAGCTCGTCCAGGGTGACCCGCGTGCCGGTCTCGGCGAGCTTGGCGGTGTTGCGGCCGGCGGTGACCACCCAGGTCGCCAGGGCCTCTTCACCGAACTCCCGCTCCACGTCGGCGATCTGTTCGGCCAGACGCTCGCTGGCCTGCCGGACGTGGCCGCTGCCCGACTCGGCCATCGTCGGCTCTTCGAACGCCCCCACGAAGTTGACCGGTCGGCTGTCGCGCAGCTTCACCACCACGGCGTCCGGAGGGATGTGGTGGGCGAAGGTGTTGATCTTGCCGGTGGGCAGGGAGGAGACGAAGCCGCGGACGAACGCTTCTACCGCCCGGCGCACGGGCGTGGCCCGGTCGGCGTCCTCGTCCACACCCTGGCCGAGGTTGTCGGCGAGCCGGTCCACATCCAGGGCGGCGTAGCGGTACAGCGTCGCGGAGTTGAACTCGACGGTGCCGATCATCCCGGCGCCGGTCTCGTCCGCCTCGTTCTCGTCGTCCACCGCCGTGTAGTAGTCCGACTCGTTCTCCACCGCATGGACGCTGAGTGCGTGCGCGACCTGGGCGGCGGCGTCCACGTTGATGTCGGCTCCGTCGGCGACCATCCGGCCGAAGAGGGCGATGTCGACGGAGTGGCGGGTGTCGGCGATCTCCCGGGCGCGCTCCTTGTTCTCCTTGGCCTTCAGGAACCCGCCGATGTCCGCACGGCCCTCGGTCGCCAGCTCCGCCAGCCCGCGCCGCTGCTGGGCGCTGAGGAACATCAGGTACTGGGACTCGGGCGGCAGCGGTTTCGCCTCCTCGGCTGCCTCGGCGGATTCCCTGTCCTTCTTGGGCTTCTTGCGCTCGGGGACGGCGAGCTTGGCACCGGTACCGGCCTCCACCACGGCCGTGGCCAGCTTCCATGACTCCTCGGGGGTGACCTCCGGCTGAAGCTCGCGGATCGTCTCGCCGATCAGCTCGGCGACCTTCTTCGTGCGCACGCCCAGCTCGGCCGGGTCCAGCAGCTGGCCGAACGCCGTGCGGGTGGCGCGCTTCCACGCCTGGCTGGACACCCGGGAACGGCGCACCCCGCCGTAGACGGCGGACTTGGGCGTGCCGGTGTCGTCCCGGTTCAGGTTGCTCGGCGGGACCGTCTGGAGGACATGGATGTCAACGATCGTACGGCTCACGGGTGTTCCTCACTGTCATGCCCGGCGGCGGGTGAACCGGCTGCGTCGGTGGGATGCTCGTCCCCGTTGTCCTTACGCGGACGCCAAGAGTGGAACTCACGGCCCCACTCCTGGCGGACCCGCAGACGCCGGGTGGGATCGAGGGCTTCTTCGATCTGGTCGGCGAGCCGGACGTAGTCCAGGGGCTCGCCCGCGCCGCGCAGCAGCAGGACCAACTCCCGCAGCCGGTAGGCCAGCACGTTCGACGACGTGGCCCCGGCGACCCGGACGAAACGACGGCGCAGCGTCTCGTCGATCTCGCCCTGCGGCATCAGTGCGCGAACGGCGCCGCCGAACCGCCGGCCGGGAACGTGCATCCGGTCGGTGCGCTTGGACTGCTGATGCAGCGCGTACAGGGTGACCGCCAGGTGAACGGCGGTGGGGCCGTGTTTGCAGCCCGGCTCCCGGCCCCCCGCCGGGTAGAGCGCATCCATGTCGATCAGGCCGAACAGCTCTGGGACCTCTTCCGGCGCCTTCCCCGCGCCACGCCGGAGCTGGGCAAGCCGGGCAACGGCCCATGCCTCGTCGTTCGACACATAGCCGCGCTGGAGAGGCTCCAGGCACGCCTGTACCGTACGGCCGACGAGCCTCGGTTCGTACACGTCCCGCCGCGCGGCGGTGGGCGGGGGGCTGCTGGTGGTCATGGCGTGGGCTCCTCTGGTCGGCTTGGTGGCGGGGCGTCGCCGGCCGGGCCGGGTGGGGGACCGTCGTCCTCCGGCGCCAGAACGCGCCTGCGCAGCTCTGTGTGGAATCCGCGTTCCACGCTCGCGGAGTTCAGCCAGTACGTGCCGCCCTTCGCGGTCGGCCGCACGCGGCCTTCCCAGGCGGCCTCGCCGGCGGACTCGACCAGCTCCGTGCCGAGCGCGCGCACCCGGTCGTACGCGGTGCGGCGCCAGCTCTCCAACCGCTCCCCGGTATCCGCGCCGGACCTGAGCGCTGCCAGCCACCGGAGAAAGGGGCCCTCCAGCTCGCCGAAGCCCCGGTCGCGGGCCTCCGCCCGCGGCGTCGCCTGCTCGGCACCCGCGGCCTCGGCGAGGCCCGCGGCGAGGTTGCCCAGCAGCCAGACGGCGGTCTCGGCGAGTTGTACGGCCCGTACCGCCGTGTCCCGCAGCCTGCTGCCCTGCTGTGAGAGCAGCGCGACGGACAGGCTCAGGCTGTCGTCCACCACATCGGCGACCACCGACTGCTGGGTGCCGTACTCGCAGCCCAGCACCCGCACCCCGAGCAGGTGGTCCCGGCCCAGCGCGTCGCTCTCCTCCGCCATGCGGCCCAGCCACTCCAGCACGCGAGGCGTGAGGCCCTGCGCCGCGCCCCTGCCGGCGGCACTCTGCGCCGCCTCGGGCGGATAGCCGGTGATCAGCGAGGCCAGACCCCGCCAGGCGGCGCGGGCCGGATCATGGGTGCGCGGGAGGTAGACCGGGCTGGTCCGCAGCTTCTTCTCCTGCTGCGCGCTGCGCCGCCAGCCGGTCATCGGCTCGCAGCCGTGCATGTTCCGGTAGGGAAGCGGGTCCCCGTAGGCGAGGACCACGCCGTATGCCTCACGGCCGTCATGGTGCAGCCGCACCCGCCTGGCGGGCCAGGTGTACAGGCCGCGTGGCCCGTACGGCCCGGCCTCCGGCTCGGGCAGGGGAGCCGCCCCGTGCGGCTGCGGACGGCGCCAGACCGGCAGGTCCTCGTCATCGTGCCGCAGCAGGTCGTCGTCCTCGCGGGGGATCAGGTTCAGCAGGAGCGTCTCGCGCAGGGTGTCCCCCTCCGCAAGGACGCCGCCGAGCATCCCGGCCGAACCGACGCCCTGCGGATAGACCTTGCCCGCCTTGAGCCGCGGGTCGCCCACGGCACCGGTCTTGATGCCCGAGACATCCCAGGCGTGCGTGTGCACCACCCAGCGGGCCGCCTCGGCGAAGGACAACCGCTGTGCGCCGTGCGCCCGCATGGTGAGGAAGCGGTCGTTGTTGGGGACGTCCGCCACGATCCGGTCCAGGGAGAAGACCTCGTCCTTCGCCGTCCGCAGGTCTGCCACCTGGAAGAAGGGGCGCTCCGGGTGCAGCAGGTCGAACCGCTCCCGGTGCTCTGACAGGTACGCCACAACCTGCTCGGCCGGGAAGCCCTCCGGGCCCGCCTGCCACAGCTCCGCCCACGCCTCCCGCGTCGGCGGCCCGCCGTCCAGCGCGTCGTACAGCACCGCCAGCAGCAGCCGGACCAGGGCGAACTCCTGGGTGGGCAGGTCCCCCGGGACCCGCCGGACGTCGTCGGCCCGCTCGAACACCTCGGTCAGCGACAGGTCCTTCTCCACGCCGTCGCGCAGCAGCACCGGCAGCCACGGCTGCGTGGTCAGGTCGAAGGACGGCGTCACGTCGTCGGTGAGGACGGGTTCCTGGGCGTCAGGGGACACGGGTCACCTCAAGACCGTCGTCGGGCGAGTAGTGCAGTGCGAAGCCTGCCAGAGAGCACCGACACTCCTCGTCCAGCGCCAGGAGCAGCTGCCCGGCCAGCCAGTGGCAGTCGCGCCCCTGCCACGCGTCGATGTACAGCTCCTCCAGCTCCGCCACCGCACGGTCCGCGGTCGCATGGCTGAACTGGCGCGGCAGCCGCAGCGCGCTGGCCGCGACCGCCCGGGCGCGGTGCCGGTCCGGCGGGGCATCGGCGGGCAGCTCCAGCCCGCCGCGCCGCCGTTCGCGTTCGTCCGGCGGCAGCCACGGGAGAGTGCGCAGCATCCCGTCGGCGGTGCGCTGGACGACGAGTACCTCCAGGTTGTCCGTGGCATCGCGTACCTGCTGCTGTCCGGCCGGGGTGTCATCCGCGTCGCCCACACCCGCGTCGATCCAGCCCAGCAGGGACCGCCCCGGCGCCTTGGGGGCGGCGAGCCGGTACGTCCTGGCCTTCTTCTTCTGCCGGGCCCGCCGTGCCTCGTCGGACTTCTCCGCCGCGGCCAGGGAGTCCTGCCAGCCCGCCGGGCCCACGGGGGCGGCGCCGTACGCGTCCTGCACCAACGGGGAGATGTCCGCCGGGAGCCGTACCGGCCGGCCCCCGTCCGCCAGGTGCGGCCGGAGCACCGCCGCGGCGCGCAGCAGCGGCCAGGCCCCGTACACCGCCGCCGACCCGCGGACCGGGACGGGAGGCGGCCCGTCAGGGGCGGTCGACGTCCCGACTTGGTCGCCCGGTTCATCCGGGTCGCCCGGTTCATCCGGGTCGTCCGGCTCATCCGGCTCGTCCGGTTCGACGCCGGTGACCAGGCAGCGGGCGGTCCGCAGCCGCGGTGGACGCTCCCGCTCGTGGCGGTGCAGACGGCCCATCCGCTGGAGGACGAGGTCCACCGGGGCCAGGTCCGTGACCAGGAGATCGAAGTCCACGTCCAGCGACTGCTCGGCGACCTGACTGGCCACCACGATGTGCGCGGTCTCCGGCCGTCGTCCGGAACAGGTCTCCGGCGGCCCGAAGCGCTCGCGGAGGTCGGTGTCCTTGGCAGCGCGGTCCAGGTCCACGAAGCGCGCGTGAGCGACCGTCACCGCCTCCGCGCCGAAGCGCGCCCGCAGGACGGCCGCGGTGTCCCGCACGCGGTCCACCGTGTTGCGGACGACCAGAGCGCAGCCGCCACCGCCGAGTTCCCTGGCCAGACGTTCGGCGAGGACCTCCGGGCCGTCCGCCAACGCCTCGACGGCCACCTGCGTGGCGCGTCCCGAGGCCGCCGGCGCGCGCTCAATCGCCCTACCGCCCGGTGAGACGGCCGTCAGCAGCGGGTACGCGTGCGAGGAGTCGTCCGTCCGCGGCGGCTCCCGAGACGCCTTATACGCCTGCGCGCCCGCGTACGCGCGGGCCAGCTCCCGCCGACGCGCCGCAGGGAGCGTCGCGGAGAGCACCACGACCGGCACCCGGTAGGCGCCCAGCCAGGCCAGTGCGGCGTCCAGATAGGTGTCCATGTACGCGTCGTACGCGTGCGCCTCATCGATCACGACCACCTTTCCGGCGAGCGCGAGGTGGCGCAGCGCGAGATGGCGGGACTTCAGCGCGCCGAAGAGGAGCTGGTCGATCGTGCCCGCGGCGAAGGAGGAGAGCATCCCCTTCTTCCGGCCGCGCAGCCACTGGTGTGCGACCAGTTCCGCGGTGTGCACGACGTGCCCGTCCACGCGACGCGATCCCCTCGTCCGCGGGTCGTCCGCCTCCACGGCCAACGGGCGGGAAGCAGCGCCCATCAGCGCGGTGTAGTGCGGATTGAGCGCGGACTTGGCATGGGCCAGGAACACGGAGTGCGCGCCACGCTCCCGGTCCTCATCAGGCAGCCGCCCCAGCCAGTCCCGGAGCCGCGGGAACATCGCGTCACCCGTCGCCCTGGTCGGCAGCGCGAAGAAGCACCCGCCCGCGCCCGATCGCGCGGCGAACACCTCCGCCACCGCCAGCGCCGCCTCCGTCTTCCCCTCACCCATCGGGGCCTCGACGATCAGCAGACCCGGCTCGGGCAGTTCGCGAGCCAGCTCCACCGCCGCGGCCTGCACCGGACGTATCTGCGCACCGGGCGGGAGGGCGAACCGGGTGCCGTAGTGGTCGTCTGCCTCTGCCGGGGGGTCCACTGCCCGCCAGGGAGCGGGGAGTTCGAGCCCGCGCCAGGCCGCCTCGACCCGCTCGGCGGAGGTCTGCCCTTGCGCGTCGGGGAAGTAGGGGAAGAGATCGGAGTTGCTTGCGATCCAGTCGGCGACGATGACCGTCGCGGACAGCAGCACCTGAACGGTTTGGGGAAGCCGTACGTCCCTCCAGGCCACCAACCGGTCCCGCACCCCGCACGCCACGGCAGCGGCGTCCAGCAACTCCGTCTGGACGCCCCGCCACACGGCCTCGGACACCCCGCGCGTACGTAACAGTTCGCTCCTACCACGGAGCTGTCTGACCTGCCCGGCGTCCGGAGGTACCCCGTGGTGCCCGCCGACGATCACGGTGAACTGCCCGCGCGCGTCCTTCGCGAACCCGCCGCGCGCCTCCAGCCACTCGTCCAGGAGCATCTGCCCGGCCAGGCCGTGCGGTGCCGCGCTGCGCTCGGTGAGCAATCGGCGGGTCGGCATCGCAAGCCCGTGGTCGTGCATGATGGCGGCGAGATCCTCCACCTGGCAGGCGAAGGCCGGCGTGGCTTTGCCGATGTCGTGCACCGTTGCCAGCCACACGGCTACAAGCCGCGCGTCCGCCTCCCCACCTGGCAGAGCGTCGGCCACGGACCGCCGCACCTGACGGGGCAACCAATCGTCCCAGAGGCGCCCGGCCACGGCACCGCTGTCCGCCATGTGCCGCCACAGCGGCAGCCACGCACCGCTTTTGCCGCCCTCGCGCTGGTCGGACTTCGCCCAGACGGTTCGGGCGGGCGAGGACAGTCGCTCACCGATACGTGCCGGGTCCGGCGGCCTGCCGTTCATGCCGTGCATTAGACCCGGTGATGAGATGATGCATGGCCTCGTTAAATGATTCTGTCTGATAATTAATGTTTGTGATCGGAGTCTTGTGGTTTTGCTTCGTCGCGGCTGTTGCTCCCCTGTCGGTGCCCGACGGCCCCTCACGCTTCCGGCTTACCCGGCTGGCGCCCCGATGGGCGTACGCTGAGCTGTGCCTGATGCGATGCGTGCTGTCCCGGCTGGATCGAGTGGTTGAAATGTTCGAATCCCCGTTAGTTGCTCAGAACGGCCTCACCCCTCGATAAACACCCAGGTCAGCGAGCCTGCTCCCCGCGCACGCGGGGATGGACCCCAGAAACCGCGGTGCGGCGCCCCTCCCTTCCCCTGCTCCCCGCGCACGCGGGGATGGACCCTCTTCGGGCGCGGATAGGTGCCCACGAGCATTCTGCTCCCCGCGCACGCGGGGATGGACCCTCCCACGGCCCGCTGTTCACGTCGAAGTCCCGCTGCTCCCCGCGCACGCGGGGATGGACCCCACTCCCCGGAGTCCCCAGCGGACCGGCCGAACTGCTCCCCGCGCACGCGGGGATGGACCCCCTGGCCTCGGACAAGCCCACGCTGCGCGACGCTGCTCCCCGCGCACGCGGGGATGGACTTTCCATGGCCGCCGTCATGCCGGCGCACTGCTCGCGCGCATGGCACCGCGGCGCTGGTCGACATCGGCGCCGTGGTGATCGACACTCGTCCGAGACCACCCCGTAAGTCAGAATGCACTCATCCCCACACCGGAGGTTCCATGCCCAAGGGCTACTGGGTCAGCGTCTACCGCACCATTTCGGATCCCGAGAAGCTGGCCGCTTACAACGAGCTGGCCCGCCTGGCCGTCGAGCCCGGGGGCGGCCGCACCCTCGTCCGTGGCGGTCGGGTCGCGGCGTATGACGCCGGAATCGCCGAGCGCACCGTCGTGGTCGAGTTCGACAGCTTCGAGCAGGCCGTCGCGGTGCGCGAGAGCGCGGCCTACCAGGAGGCGCTGGCCGCCCTCTCCGACGGCGTCGAGCGCGACTTCCGCATCGTCGAAGGCGTCGACTGACAGTGAGGATGTGGCGTGGTGACGCTGCGGGTGGGTCTGACCCTCCGA
>NZ_BAAAPF010000078.1:0-23125 GCF_039531005.1 Streptomyces synnematoformans | reverse complement strand
GGGGCGCCGGGCGCGGACGGCGGCGGCACCGAGGACGACCCGGTGCCGCGGGCGGACCCGGGCGTACCCGGGGCGCCGGGCGGCGGCGGCACGCCCTGCCCGCCGGGCGCCCGCTTGCCCTTGGCCGGCGGCGGGATGGCGGTGGCCTTGCTGGTGGCCTGCTCGGCTATGTCGGCCGCCCCGCCGCCGGACCCGCCAGCACGTCGTGCAGCAGCGCGCCCGCCGCCGCGCCCGCCCGGGTCTCCGCCGCCAGCAGCGCGCCGATCCGCTCCGCCGTGCGCATGGCCTGGGCGATCCGCGGGTCCGGCGCCCGGCCGGGCCCGCCCAGCTCGACGTCGGCCAGATGCCCGTCGTCGAGCAGCCACACGTACCCCTGCACCACCCCGTCGTGCCGCGCGGGCAGGCAGATCCGCCCGGTGAGCACCCCGGCGGAGGGGTCCGGCGGGATCCGCAGCGGGCCGGTCGCGCGGGCGATCCCGAACGCCTCGAACCACGCCCGCACCGCCGCGGTGGACCGCCGGTGCAGGATGGACTTCGTACGCACCGGGTCCATGAGCGAGGAGACGCCGCCGGACGAGCCGTCGCCGGTGTCGTGGACGCCGAAGGCGATCAGCACGAAGTCCCGGTCCTCCAGGGTGGCGGGGGCGCCGAGCGCCGCCGAGACCTCGTCCACCAGCTGCTGGTAGTCGCCGCGCATGACCGCAGCGTCCCATACATCTGTATGAGGACGGAGTCCCGGATGCGTGACACGTGTCGATGGCCCAGGATCGGAGCCATCCTTAGATTTCACGGAGGTGTTACCTGCGCCCCGACCGTGGAGGTGCCCCGTGCTGGGTCCCGTGCTTCTCGCCGCCGCGCGCAGCGACGGAATCCGTCGCGCCGTCTCGGCCGCGCCGGTCAGCCGCCAGGTGGTCGCGCGCTTCGTCGCCGGCGAGGAACTGGGCGACGCCGTCGCCGCCGTCCGCGACCTGGCCGCCCGCGGCCTGGACGTCACCCTCGACCACCTCGGCGAGGACGTCACCGACCCCCGCGAGGCGCTGCGCGCCCGGGACGCGTACCTGGAGCTCACCGAGGTGCTCGCCGCGGAGGGGCTCGGTGACCGCGCCGAGATGTCCGTGAAGCTCTCCGCCTTCGGCCAGGCGCTGCCCGGCGGCCACGACATCGCGCTCGCCCACGTCACCCCGGTGGTCGAAGCCGCCGCCGCGGCCGGCACCACGGTCACCCTCGACATGGAGGAGCACACCACCGTCGACTCCACGCTCGCCGTCCTGCGTACCCTGCGCGAGCGCTTCCCGCAGACCGGCGCCGTGCTGCAGTCGTACCTCTTCCGCACCGAGGAGGACTGCCGCGACCTCGCCGGCGAGGGCTCCCGGGTGCGGCTGGTGAAGGGCGCCTACAAGGAGCCGCCCGTCGTCGCCTTCCAGGACCGGCTGGAGGTGGACCGGGCCTACGTGCGCTGCCTGAAGATCCTCATGACCGGGCGCGGCTACCCCATGATCGGCACACACGACCCCCGGATGATCGCCATCACCCAGGACCTGGCCCGCCGCCACGGCCGCAAGCCCGGCGAGTACGAGTTCCAGATGCTCTACGGGATCCGCCCGCAGGAGCAGCAGCGGCTGGTGGCCGAGGGCCACCGGATGCGCGTCTACACCCCCTACGGAACCGACTGGTACGGCTACTTCATGCGCAGGCTCGCCGAGCGCCCGGCGAACACCGCCTTCTTCCTGCGCGCGCTCGCCGGCCGCCGCTGACGACCGCGCGGGCCCCCGAAAGACTCCGCACTTCGAAGGAGAACGGCAACCATGGACGCTGTGACCCAGGTCCCCGCCCCGTACAACGAGCCGGTGCACACCTACGCCCCCGGCAGCCCGGAGCGCGCGCGGCTGGAGGCCAGGCTCAAGGAGCTGGCCGAGAACCCCATGGAGCTGCCGATGACCATCGGCGGCGTGCGCCGCATGGGCGGCGGCGCGCGCGTCGACGTCGTGCAGCCCCACAACCACAAGGCCGTCCTCGGCACGTACGGCACCGCCACCCGCGCCGACGCGCAGGATGCGATCGACGCCGCCCTGGCCGCCGCCCCCGGCTGGCGCGCGCTGTCCTTCGACGACCGGGCCGCGATCCTGCTCAAGGCCGCCGACCTGCTCGCCGGCCCGTGGCGCGAGACGATCGCCGCCTCCACCATGCTCGGCCAGTCGAAGACCGCACAGCAGGCGGAGATCGACGCGCCCTGCGAGCTGGTCGACTTCTGGCGCTTCAACGTCCACTTCGCCCGCCAGATCATGGACGAGCAGCCGCCGATCCAGCCGCCCGGCGTGTGGAACCGGCTCGACCACCGCCCGCTGGAGGGCTTCGTCTACGCGATCACGCCCTTCAACTTCACCGCGATCGCCGGCAACCTGCCGACCGCGCCCGCCCTCATGGGCAACGTCGTGGTCTGGAAGCCGTCGCCGACCCAGACGCACGCCGCCGTGCTGCTGATGCGGCTGCTGGAGGAGGCCGGGATGCCGCCCGGCGTCATCAACCTCGTCACCGGCGACGGCAAGGACGTCTCCGAGGTCGCGCTGCCGCACCCGGACCTGGCCGGCATCCACTTCACCGGCTCCACCCGCACGTTCCAGCACCTGTGGGGCGAGGTCGGCAGGAACCTGCCCGGCTACAAGGCGTACCCGCGGATCGTCGGCGAGACCGGCGGCAAGGACTTCATCGTCGCCCACCCGAGCGCGGACCCGGCGAAGCTGAAGACCGCGATCACCCGCGGCGCCTTCGAGTACCAGGGCCAGAAGTGCTCGGCCGCCTCCCGCGCGTACGTCCCGCGCTCGCTGTGGGACGGAGGGCTGAAGGACGCGCTGGTCACGGAGACCGAGGGCCTGGCCATGGGCGACGTCACCGACCTGGCGAACTTCCTCGGCGCCGTCATCGACGACCGGGCGTTCGCCAAGAACAAGGCCGCGATCGACCGCGCCAAGGACGACCCGACGTGCGAGATCGTCGCGGGCGGCACGTACGACGACTCCGTCGGCTGGTTCGTCCGCCCGACCGTCGTCGTCTGCTCCGACCCGGAGAACGAGGTCTTCACCCAGGAGTACTTCGGCCCGATCATCGCCGTGCACGTGTACGAGGACGACACCTACGACGCGATGCTGGAGCAGATGGAGTCCGTCGCCGCGTACGCCCTGACCGGCGCGGTGCTCGCGCAGGACCGCGCGGTCATCGCCGAGACGACGCGGCGGCTGCGCTTCGCCGCCGGCAACTTCTACGTCAACGACCGGCCCACCGGCTCGATCGTCGGCCAGCAGCCGTTCGGCGGCGCCCGCGCCTCCGGCACCAACGACAAGGCCGGCTCGAAGTTCAACCTGCTGCGCTGGTCCTCGCCGCGCGCCATCAAGGAGACGATGGACGCCCCCACGGACTACCGCTACCCCCACATGGGCTGACGCCCACCCGAACGCCGCCCCCGGTCGCCTCCCCCGTCGGCCGGGGGCGGCCCCGTGCGCGCGGGCCGGGGCTGTGGTCGTATGGGGATGTATGAAAAGGATGAGCGTCCTCGCCGCCGTCGTGGCGGCCGCCACCGGGAGCACGCTTGCCGCGGCGCTGGTCTCGCCGGGGTGGTGGCCGGCCGCCGGCGTGCTGCTGGCGCTCACGGCGCTCGGCGGGTGGGACCTGCTCCAGCGCCGCCACTCGGTCCTGCGGAACTACCCGCTGCTCGGCCACCTGCGCTTCCTGCTGGAGAAGCTCCGCCCGGAGCTGCAGCAGTACTTCATCGAGCGCAACTTCGACGGCCGGCCCTTCGACCGCGACGTGCGCAGCATCGTCTACGCGCGCGCCAAGGGCACCGCCGCCGAGGAGCCCTTCGGCACGGAGCGCGACGTGGAGGCCCCCGGCTACCCGTTCCTGGTGCACTCCATGGCCCCGGTGCGGATGCCCGACACCCCGCCGCGGGTCCGCGTCGGCGGGCCGGAGTGCACCAGGCCGTACGACATGGCGCTGCTGAACGTCTCCGCGATGAGCTTCGGCGCGCTGTCGTCCCACGCCATCCTCGCGCTCAACGGGGGCGCCGCGCGCGGCGGCTTCGCGCACGACACCGGCGAGGGCGGCATCTCCGAGTTCCACCTGCGGCCCGGCGGCGACCTGGTGTGGGAGATCGGCACCGGCTACTTCGGCTGCCGTACCGGCGACGGCGACTTCGACGCCCGGCAGTTCGCCGACAAGGCCGCCGACGACCGGGTCAGGTGCGTGTCGCTGAAGCTGTCCCAGGGCGCCAAGCCCGGCATCGGCGGGCTGCTGCCCGGCGCCAAGGTCGACGCCCGGATCGCCCGGGCGCGCGGCGTGCCGGAGGGCGAGACGGTGGTCTCGCCGCCGTACCACCGGGTGTTCTCCACCCCGCGGGAGCTGGTGCGGTTCGTCGCCCGGATGCGGGAGCTGGCCGGCGGCAAGCCGACCGGGATCAAGCTGTGCGTGGGCTCGCGGGTGCAGTTCCTCGCGGTCTGCAAGGCGATGCTGGCGGAGGGCACCGCGCCCGACTTCATCCTGGTCGACGGCTCGGAGGGGGGTACGGGGGCGGCCCCGCTGGGGTTCGCCGACAACGTCGGCGCCCCGCTCACCCAGGGGCTCGCGGCCGTGCACGGCGCGCTGGTCGGCACCGGGCTGCGGGACCGGGTCCGCGTCGGCGCCGCGGGCAAGGTCGCCACCGGCGCCGACATCGTCAGGCGGCTCGTCGAGGGCGCCGACTACACGAACTCGGCCCGCGCGATGATGTTCGCCCTCGGCTGTCTGCAGACGCAGCGCTGCCACGCCAACACCTGCCCCGTCGGCGTCACCACCCAGGACCCGCGCCGGGTGCGGGCGCTCGACGTGGCCGACAAGACGCTGCGCGTCGAACGGTTCCAGCGGGCCACCGTGCGCAGCGCCCTGCAGATCATGTCGGCGATGGGCGTGGCCGACCCGTCCGGGCTGCGGCGGCACCAGCTGCGCACGCACGTCGCCCCCCGCGCCGTCCGCCCCGACGACCTGCCCCCCGCGCCGCCCGAGCCCGGGCAGCTGACGGCCGCGCCGCCGCCGGAGTGGGCCGCGGACTGGGCGGCGGCCGACCCGGACCGCTTCACGGTCTGACGCCCCGGCGGCCGGGCCGGGTTACCGTCGTGACATGCGGATCCTCGCCGTGGTCTGGGACATCGACGACACGATCTTCGACCACTCGGGCGCCGAGCGCCGCGCCGCGCTGGAGTACCTGACCGCCCGGGGGCTGCTGGGCCGGTACGCCTCCCCGGCAGCCGCCGCCGCGCACTGGCACGCGGTCTCCGAGGAGTATGTGGACCGCTATCTCGCCGGCGAGTTCACCTTCGTGGACCAGCGGCGCGAGCGGGCCCGGGTGCTGGCGGGGCGGCCGCTGACCGACGCCGAGGCCGACGCCTGGATGGCCGGCTACCTGGCCGCGTACCGGCGGCACTGGCGGGTCTTCCCCGACGTCGTGCCGGCGCTGGACGGCCTCACCCCGCGGTGGCGGCACGGCCTGCTGTCCAACAACAGCACCCCGCACCAGGAGGACAAGCTCCGCGCCATCGGCGTGCACGACCGCTTCGAGGCGCTGGTGTGCTCCGAGGAACTCGGCGTCGCCAAGCCCGCCGCCGGCGCCTTCCACGCGGCCTGCGCCGCGCTCGCGCTGCCGCCGGAGCGCGTCGTCTACGTCGGCGACCGGCCGGACACCGACGCGGCGGCGGCGGACGCGGCGGGGCTGACGGGCGTCTGGCTGGACCGCGGCGGCGCGGAGGCCCCCGGCCGGGCCCCCGCGGGGGTGCGCCGCATCACCTCGCCTGCACAGCTCGCGGTGCTGCTGGACACCCTCGACTCCTAGCGATCACCGCAGGTCGGGGCGGGTGCTGTCTCAGATAGTAGGAAGCCCGAGTATATGGCGAGACAAGAACGCTTTGACGTCCTACTTTTGTAGAAGCCGAACGCTCGCGGAACAGCGACGGTGGTCGAGGCATGGCGCCTTCCGGCAGGTGACCCCTGCGGCGCCGCTCCCGCCCCAGCGGCGTCCCCACATTCCTCCGGCATCCCTTCAGGAGCTGCCCCATGGCTGCCACCACCACGGTCCGCCGCGCCCGCCACTCCGCCCGCACCGGGCAGAGCCAGGACTCCGCGCTCGCCCGGAAGAACGCCGCCGCCGCGCTGCAGCGGGCGTTCGACCGCCGCGACAACGGCGGCGCGACCGGCCACTGAGCCGCTCAGCGGCCCCGTACCACCTCGAAGCGGTCGATCCGGGTGCCGTCGTCGGCGTACGCCGCCGCCCGGAGCACGGGTGCGGGTCCCGGCCGGGACTCCACCGCGAGGAACGAGTGGCCCGTGTAGCGCACCCGGGACCACTCGACGCCCTCCGGCGCCTGCCCGCCCGACCGCGTCCAGCGGAACGTGTCGACCACGCCCCGGTCGCGGCGCCGGCCCTCGTAGCTGTCCGGCGCGCTGAAGTCGTACAGCCTGCGCCCGCCGCCGCCCGCGGTCACGTAGACCGCGCCGTGCCGCTCGGTGTCCACCGAGCCGCCGACCGGCAGCGGGCGGGTCAGGGCCCCGGCGCGCAGCGCGTCGGTGCGCTCGTAGACGTGGTTGTGGCCGTTGATCACCAGGTCGACGCGGTGGGTGTCGAACAGCGGCGTGAAGTGCTCCCGCACCCCGCCGTCCGAGGCGTGCGTGCTGGTGGAGTACGCGCAGTGGTGGAAGAAGACCACGACGAAGTCGACGCCGGGCTCTCTCCGCAGCTGACCGAGCCGGCGGTCCAGCCAGCGCGCCTGGGCGCCGTCGGTGAAGCCGAGGTTGGCCGGGATCTCGTACGACACGTCGTTGGCGTCCAGCGCCACGACCGCCACGTTGCCGTAGACGAAGGAGTACGCCCCCGGCGCCTCCCGCGGGTCGAAGCCGCTGCCGGGCAGCGTCCAGCGCGCCCGCTGGCCGCCGTAGCCGTCGGGGGAGTACCACGCCTCCATGTCGTGGTTGCCCATCGCCGGCATCCACGGGACCCCGGAGGCGACCGGGGCGATCTGCCGCAGGAAGCCGTCCCACACCCGGGCGTCGTAGCGGCCGGTCGGCAGGCCGTGGCCGGAGTCCTCGGCGTAGCAGATGTCTCCGGCGTGCAGGTGGAAGGCCGGAGGGCCGCCCGGCAGGGCGGCGATGCGGCGGGTGACGGCGCGGGCGGCGGGGCCGGTGCCCTGGTCGCCGAAGGCGGTGAAGACGAAGCGCTCCGGCCGGGCGGGTGCCGTGCGGAACTCCGCCAGGTGCGCCGCCGCCCCCCGGGAGGCCGCGCCGGGAGATGCGGCGGGGTCGAACTCGTCGTGGCCGAGGCCGTAGACGTACGTCGTGCCCGGCTCCAGGCCGTCCAGCGCGGCGTGCACGTAGTGCTGCTCCACCGCCGGCAGGCCGTTCAGCGCCGGGGTCTTCAGCGGCCGGATCTCGGCGTCGACCCGCCCGCCGAGGTCGCCGCGGCCGGTGCCGTAGCGCAGGTACGGCCCGCGCACCCGCAGCGGGAGCTGCCAGCCGACGCGCATCTGGGTGCGCGGGTCGGCGCCGAACGCCAGATGCCGGCCGAACGCCGCCGGCGCCCCGGTGGGCGCGGGGCTGACGACGGCCGCCGAGGAGCCGTCCGTACGCCCGGACCCCCCGCCGCCGTCGCCGTCCCCGTCGCACCCGGCGAGCAGCAGCCCGCCGGCCAGCCCGCCCGCGCCGGTGACGACGCGGCGCCGGGAGTGCCTGCGGCGCAGGTACTCGTGCTGCTCGGCCATGCTCATGCCGCGGGCGAGCCGCGCCGGGATGCCGAAGCCGGGAGTGTCCATACGCCCGAGCATTCCCCCCGGCCGCCGACGCATGGGACAACCACGGCCGTCGGCGTGGTGAACGCCCCCCGGCTGTCCACATCCCGGACGGCGGTGTCATCCCGCAAGACGTAGCGCGTAGGCTCCCCGTCATGTCTCGCAGCATTCGTCTCGCGTCCATTCCCGGCGACGGCATCGGCCCCGAGGTCGTGGCCCAGGGCCTGAAAGTGCTCTCCGCCGTCCTGCCGCAGGACGTGAAGCTGGAGACCGAGAGCTTCGACCTGGGCGCCCGCCGCTGGCACGCCACCGGCGAGACCCTGCCGGACGCGGAGCTGGCGGCGCTCGCGGAGTACGACGCGATCCTGCTCGGCGCCATCGGCGACCCCTCGGTGCCGTCCGGCGTGCTGGAGCGGGGGCTGCTGCTGAAGCTGCGCTTCGCCTTCGACCACTACGTGAACCTGCGGCCGTCGAGGCTCTTCCCCGGCACCGACACCCCGCTGGCCGGCCGCCCCGACATCGACTTCGTCGTCGTCCGCGAGGGCACCGAGGGCCCGTACACCGGCAACGGCGGCAGCCTGCGCACCGGCACCCCGGCCGAGGTGGCCACCGAGGTCAGCGTCAACACCGCGTACGGCGTGGAGCGCGTGGTCCGGGACGCGTACGAGCGCGCCCAGGCCCGCCCGCGCCGGAAGCTGACCCTCGTGCACAAGAACAACGTGCTGGTCCACGCCGGCCGCCTGTGGAAGGACACCTTCGACCGGGTCGGCGCCGAGTACCCCGGGGTCACCACCGACTACCTGCACGTCGACGCCGCGACGATCTTCCTCACCACGCAGCCGGAGCGGTTCGACGTGATCGTCACCGACAACCTCTTCGGCGACATCCTCACCGACCTCGCCGCCTCCGTCAGCGGCGGCATCGGCCTCGCCGCCTCCGGGAACATCAACCCGGCCGGCGCCTTCCCGTCGATGTTCGAGCCGGTCCACGGCTCCGCGCCGGACATCGCCGGCACCGGCAGGGCCGACCCGACGGCCACGGTCCTGTCGGTCGCCCTGCTCCTGCGCCACCTCGGCTACGCCGCGCAGGCCGCCCGCGTCGAGGAGGCCGTCGAGGCCGACCTGGCCGCGCGGGGAGCCGCTCGCCGCACCACGGACGAGATCGGCGACGCGCTCGCCGCCCGAGTATCCGGCTGACCGCCGGGACCACGCTCACCGCGGCCGGCCCGGCCGGTCAGGTTTCCCCCTCACGGCCGGCTGACGCTGCCCGCACGGCGGCGTCAGTGCGACGATGACCCTTCGGGCCGCGTACCACCGCCACGCTTGCCGCTGCCCGCGCCCGCGTCATAATCGACAGCGGAGCCGCGGCACGGGGTAATGCTCGGACGTCCTAGTACCTTCGGGTGCGGGGGCCTTCGCACGGGACGCGGTCCGCCACACACCGAACGGTGAAGGACACGAATCTCATGACCACGATCGAGCTCAAGCCGTCCGCGCACCCGCTGTCCGACGCGGAGCGCGAGGCCATCCTGACCAACCCCGGCTTCGGCAAGCACTTCACCGACCACATGGTCACGATCAAGTGGACCGAGGGGCGCGGCTGGCACGAGGCGCAGCTCCAGCCGTACGCGCCGCTGACCCTCGACCCGGCGACGATGGCGCTGCACTACGGCCAGTCCATCTTCGAGGGGCTGAAGGCCTACCGGCAGCCCGACGGCAGCGTCCGCACCTTCCGGCCGGACGCCAACGCGCGCCGCTTCCAGCAGTCCGCGCGCCGGCTGGCCATGCCGGAGCTGCCCGTCGACACCTTCGTCGAGGCCATCGACGTGCTGGTCCGCCAGGACAAGGCGTGGGTGCCGGGCACCGGCGAGGAGTCGCTGTACCTGCGCCCGTTCATGTTCGCGACCGAGGTCGGCCTCGGCGTGAACTCGCCGGCGCGCGAGTACCTGTTCATGGTGCTGGCCTCGCCGGCCGGCGCGTACTTCCACGGCGGCATCAAGCCGGTGTCGGTGTGGCTGAGCGAGGAGTACGTGCGCGCCGCGCCCGGCGGCACCGGCGAGGCCAAGTGCGCGGGCAACTACGCCGGCGCCATGGCCGCCACCCTCCAGGCCGTGCAGCAGGGCTGCGACCAGGTGGTGTGGCTGGACGCGGTGGAGCGCCGGTGGATCGAGGAGATGGGCGGGATGAACCTGTACTTCGTGCGGGGCGAGGGCCCCGAAGCGGAGGTGGTCACTCCCGAGCTGACCGGCACGCTGCTGCCCGGCATCACCCGCGACTCGCTGCTGACCATCGCCGCCGACCTCGGCTACCGGACCGGGGAGGTGCGGATCTCCAAGGAGGAGTGGCAGGCCGGCTGCGCGGACGGCACCATAACGGAGACCTTCGCCTGCGGCACGGCCGCGGTCATCACGCCGGTGGGGCACGCGAAGTCCGGCTCGGCGGAGTGGACGGTCGCCGACGGGTCGATGGGGCCGGTCACGGCGCGGCTGCGCAAGGCGCTGGTCGACGTGCAGACCGGGCAGACCGCGGACGTGCACGGCTGGATGCACGAGCTGGGCTGACGCCCCGGACACGGGCGGCACCGTACGGGCGGCGCCCCGCCGGGGCGCCGCGGAGGGGCCGCCGCCGGTGCGGCGGCGGCCCCCGTGGTGCCGGGCGGTGCCGGGTGCGTCAGTAGACGCTCACGTCGTACACGTCGAGCGCCTCGGTGATCGGCTGGTGGATGGCGGAGCCGTTGCTGCCGGTGCAGCCCGCGCTGCCGGAGTGGATGCCGTACGCGGTCGTGCCCGAGAAGTGGGCGCCGCCGCTGTCGCCGCCCGCGGAGCAGGCGGTGGTGCGGACCATGTTGTAGACCGGGCCGTCGCTGTAGTTGACGGTCACGTTGACCGCGGTCACCTCGCCGCTGGTGAGCCCGGTGGTGGAGCCGCTCTTCTGGATGGCCTGGCCGACGACGGCGTCGGCGGCGCCGGAGATATCCCGGCTGCTGCCGTTGTACAGGTTCACGGTGCCGGCGGGGGTGGAGCCGTCGGTGTAGCGGACGATGCCGTAGTCGTTGGTCGGGAAGCTGGTGCCCTCCCGGGTGCCGATGGCCGGGCCGCCGTTGCTGGCCGACCAGGAGGAGCCCGCGTTGGTGCAGTGGCCCGCGGTCAGGAAGTAGCGGGCGTTGTTCTTCGTCACGTTGAACGCCGCGGAGCAGCGGTAGCCGCCGCCGTAGATCGCGTCGCCGCCGATGACCTCCTCGCGGAACACCCCGGGGATCCGCTCCACCCGGGCTGCGCCGTCGAGGCTCCTGGCGACGTGCTTCAGCTTCGCGTACTCGGCGGCGGACACCGTGGAGTCGGCCTGGACGGATATCTGGTTGGTGGCGGGGTCGACACCCCAGGAGGTGCCGGTGATCTTCGCCCGCTTCTCGAAGGCGCCCATCGCGGAGCGCAGTTCCGCGGCGCTGTGCTCGACCAGTTCGGCGCGGACGCCGGCGGCGCGGGCCTCGGCGGCGGCGGCCTTGTCGGTGACGGTGACGACCAGGTCGCCGCTGTCGGCGTCCAGGTAGGCGCCGGCGCTGTCGGCGCCGAGGCTGCGCGCGACTTCGGCGCCCCGCGCGAGCGTCGCCGCGTCGGCCTGTACTCCCTGCCCGGACCGTTCGGCCGGCGGGGGTGCCGCGGCGGCCGAGCCGCCGAGGGCGGCGGTGCCGAGCAGGAGGAGGGCGGCGAGAGTGCCGCCCAGGCGCGCGGACATGTGGGGTCTCATGCGGTGGTTCTCCTTTGTGTGAACCATGTGGGGGTTGCGTGGGAGGTGCCGTACCGACTGGTCGGGGACCAAGTTGGCACGCGCATGTCACCCGCACAAGACCGCGTCGGGCCGGGCTCGTTCGTACGAAACGTGGGCAGTCTGCCCGTATTGTGAGACGGCACTCCGGCCGTCGCGCGGGCTGTGCCACACTGCCGGACGTGACCTCGTCCGCCGTCATGATTATTGGCAACAGGCGCGCCGGTCCGCGCTGACCCGTCCCGCGATCCGCACACGGTGACGGCTCACCGCGTCCCAGACCCGCGCGCAGACCTCTCGCGACCCGCGAGGGGTCTTTTGCATGTGCGGGGCCGGAGAGCACACCCTCCCGACAGGAGCACTTCGATGACCACAGAGCCCGAAGCCCCCGAGACCCCGGAATCCCCCGGAGCCCCTGCCGATGGGTTCCACGTCTTCGACACCACGCTGCGCGACGGCGCGCAGCGCGAGGGCATCAGCCTCACCGTCGCGGACAAGCTGGCCATCGCCCGGCACCTCGACGACTTCGGCGTGGGCTTCATCGAGGGGGGCTGGCCCGGCGCGGTGCCCCGGGACACGGAGTTCTTCCGCCGCGCGCGCGACGAGATCGACTTCCGGCACGCTCGGCTCGTCGCGTTCGGCGCCACCCGCAGGGCGGGCGTCCGGGTCGAGGACGACCCGCAGGTGCTCGCGCTGCTGGAGTCCGGGGCCCCCGTCGTCACCCTGGTCGCCAAGGCGCACGACCGGCACGTGGAGCTGGCGCTGCGCACCACGCTCGCGGAGAACCTCGCGATGGTGCGCGACACCGTGGCGTTCCTGCGCGAGCACGGCCGCCGGGTCTTCGTCGACTGCGAGCACTTCTTCGACGGCCACCGCGCCGACGCCGCGTACGCCAAGCAGGTCGTCGCCGCCGCACACGAGGCCGGTGCCGACGTCGTCGTGCTCTGCGACACCAACGGCGGCATGCTCCCCGGCCAGGTCCGCGAGACCGTCGCCGAGGTGCTGGCCGCGACCGGCGCGCGGCTGGGCATGCACGCGCAGGACGACTCCGGCTGCGCCGTGGCCAACACCCTGGCGGCCGTCGACGGCGGCGCCACCCACGTCCAGTGCACGGCCAACGGCTACGGCGAGCGCGTCGGCAACGCCAACCTCTTCCCGGTGGTCGCCGCCCTGGAGCTGAAGTACGGGATGCGGGTGCTGCCCGCGGGCCGGCTGGCGGAGATGACGCGGATCTCGCACGCCGTCGCCGAGGTCGTCAACATCGCGCCCGCCACCCACCAGCCGTACGTGGGGGTCTCGGCCTTCGCCCACAAGGCGGGCCTGCACGCCTCCGCCATCAAGGTCGACCCCGACCTGTACCAGCACATCGACCCCGAGCTGGTCGGCAACCGGCTGCGCATGCTGGTCTCCGACATGGCCGGCCGGGCGTCCATCGAGCTGAAGGGCAAGGACCTCGGCCTCGACCTCGGCGACGACCGCGAGTTGCTGAGCCGGGTCGTGGAGCGGGTCAAGGAGAACGAGCACCGGGGGCTGACGTACGAGGCCGCCGACGCCTCCTTCGAGCTGCTGCTCCGTGAGGAGCTGCAGCTGCGCGAGTCCGGCCGGGCCCGGCGCTACTTCCGCACCGAGTCCTGGCGGGCCATCGTCGAGGACCGGCCGGACGGCACCCACGCCAACGAGGCCACGGTCAAGCTGTGGGCGAAGGGCGAGCGGATCGTCGTGACGGCGGAGGGCAAGGGCCCGGTCCACGCGCTGGACCGGGCGCTGCGGGTGGCGCTGGAGCGGATCTACCCCCAGCTGGCGGACTTCGAGCTGGTCGACTACAAGGTGCGGATACTGGAAGGCACCCACGGCACGGAGTCGACGACGCGCGTGCTCATCACCACCGGCGACGGCCGCGGCGAGTGGGACACCGTCGGCGTCGCGGACAACGTCATCGCCGCGTCGTGGCAGGCGCTGGACGACGCGTACGCGTACGGGCTGCTGCGGGCCGGCGTCGTGCCGCAGGAGTAGCGGCCGGCCCGCCGGGCGGCGCCTGCCGGGCGGGCCGCAGCACCGCCAGGGTCACCACCGCCGCCGCCACGATCAGCGCCGCCCCGATGCCGAACGCCAGCTGGAAGCCGCCCGTCAGCGCCGCGTCCCGGCCGTGCCCGGCCGCGGCCAGCGCCTCCGTACGCGCCGTCGCCAGCGTGGTCAGCACCGCGACGCCCAGCGCGCCGCCGACCTGCTGCCCGGTGTTGAACAGCCCGGAGACCACCCCGGCGTCGTCCTCGCGCGCCCCGGACATGCCCAGCGCGGTCATCGCCGGCAGCACCAGCCCGCCGCCGCTGATCAGCAGCATCGTCGGCAGCAGATGCGCCACGTAGCTGACCTCGGCCGGGTCCCTGGGTACCCGCACGAGCAGCGCCAGCGCCAGCGCGAGGAGCACCAGCCCGGCCAGCAGCACCGTCCGCTCGCCGAACCGGGCCACCAGCCGGGCGGAGACGAGCAGCGACGTCACGCCGATCGTGACCGCGGCCGGCAGCATCGCGAAGCCGGTCTCGGCGGCCCCGTAGCCCAGCACCTGCTGCAGGTAGAGCGCGGCGATGATCTGGAAGGCGAACATCCCCGAGATCACGAGCAGCTGGACGGCGTTGGCGCCGGCGACGGTGCGCGAGCGGAAGACGCGCAGCGGCAGCAGCGGCGCGGCGGCCCGGGCCTGGCGGAGCACGAAGCCGGCGAGCAGGGCGGCGGCGAGCGCCGCGGAGCCGAGGGTGCGGCCGGAGGTCCAGCCGTGGCTCCCGGTCTCCACGATGGTGTAGACGCCGAGCATCAGCCCGGAGGTGACCAGCAGCGCCCCGGCGACGTCCGCCCCGGCGGCGAGTCCGACGCCGCGGCCGCCGGGCAGCACGCGCAGCGCGAGCACCGCGGTGGCCGCGCCGATGGGCAGGTTGACGAAGAAGATCCAGTGCCAGCTCAGCGCGTCGGTGAGCACGCCGCCGAGCACCTGGCCCAGCGACGCGCCGGTCGCGCCGGTGAACGCGAAGGCGCCGATGGCCCGGGCCCGCTCCTTCGGGTCGGTGAAGAGCGTGACGATCATGCCGAGCCCGACCGCGGAGGCCAGCGCCCCGCCGACGCCCTGCAGGAAGCGGGCGGCGATGAGCATCCACGGCTCGGCGGCCAGCCCGCACAGCAGCGAGGCGGCGGTGAAGAGCGCGACGCCGGCGACGAACACCCGCTTGCGGCCGAGCAGGTCGCCGAGCCGGCCGGCGAGGAGGAGCAGCCCGCCGAAGGCGATCAGGTAGGCGTTGACCGTCCAGGTCAGGTCGGCCGGGGAGAACCCCAGGTCCCGCTGGATGGCGGGGAGCGCGACGGTGACGATGCTCCCGTCGAGGATGATCATCAGCGCGCCGGTGCAGAGGATCGCGAGTGCGAACCAGCGGGATCGGTCGGGCCGTGGGCCGGTGGCGTTCATGAAGGCTCTCCTGTGCGTTCGGGCAACAGGAGAGACCGTAGCAGATAGTTTCGTACGAGAGTATCTGTTGTTCAGTTTTCTTTTGCGGACCTTCTTGGGTGGCTACCGCCGGGCCTGCCGCGCCCGGCGTACGGGCTGGTCGGACGGGACCGGGTGGGCGAGCGGGCCCGCCATCAGGGCCTCCAGGGCGTCGACGACCGCGTCCCGCTGCGCGGCCGGCAGGGTGCCGAGCACCTCCCGGTGCACCCGGTCGACGACCTCCTGGCCGCGCGCCGCGATCTCCGCGCCCGCCTCGGTGACGTGGATGATGCGGGCCCGGCGGTCCGTGCTCGACGGCCGCCGCTCGGCGTACCCGGCCTTCTCCAGGCCGTCCACGGTCACCACCATCGTCGTCTTGTCCAGGTACGCCAGCTCGGCGAGCTGGCCCTGGGTGCGCTCGGCCTCCAGCGCGTGCACGAGCACGCACTGCTCGCGCTGGAGGAGGCCGACCTCGCTCAGCGCGGCGGACAGCCGGGTGTTGAGCACGTGCCCGGTGTGCGTGAGGAGGCCGGTCACGTCCGGTACCGTGCGGGCGGGGGTGCGGGGTGCGGGCGTGGTGGTCATGGGGTCAGGCTAACAAGAAGGTCTGCTTTCGAACCTTCTTCTGTATCGACTATATGTTCAACTGTGTTGTCGGGCCCCCACAGCGTGCGTCGACGTGTCGTTGGATGGTGTGTGGCCCCGTCACGTGCACATAGTGCCGGGTGCTCATGATTTTCGAGTCGACGTTGTAGGGAAATGACATAAGGTTCGACGCCCTCGTACCCGTACCGTCGTCGTATGACCACAGTGGACGACGCCCCAGCCGGCGTGGCAGCGACGGCCGGTGTCACCGAGAACGAGGCCCGGGGGCGCGCGGCCGAGTTGCGCCGCATCCGCGCGCAGGTCCACGCGGGGCCCAGCGAGCGGGCGACCGCCGCCCAGAAGGCCAAGGGGAAGCTCACCGCCCGGGAGCGGATCGACCTGCTGCTGGACGAGGGGTCGTTCAACGAGGTGGAGCCGCTGCGGCGGCACCGGGCCACCGGGTTCGGCCTGGAGGCCAGGAAGCCGTACACGGACGGCGTGATCACCGGCTGGGGGACGGTGCACGGCCGGACGGTCTTCCTCTACGCGCACGACTTCCGGATCTTCGGCGGGGCGCTCGGCGAGGCGCACGCCTACAAGATCCACAAGATCATGGACAAGGCGATCGCGGCCGGCGCGCCGCTGGTCAGCCTCAACGACGGCGCGGGGGCGCGGATCCAGGAGGGCGTCGCGGCGCTCGCCGGGTACGGCGGCATCTTCCAGCGCAACACGCGCGCGTCGGGCGTCATCCCGCAGATCTCGGTGATGCTGGGCCCGTGCGCGGGCGGCGCGGCGTACAGCCCGGCGCTCACCGACTTCGTCTTCATGGTCCGCGAGACCTCGCAGATGTTCATCACCGGGCCCGACGTGGTCAAGGCGGTGACGGGCGAGGAGATCACCCAGAACGGCCTGGGCGGCGCCGACGTGCACGCGGAGACGTCCGGCGTGTGCCACTTCGCGTACGACGACGAGGTGACGTGCCTGGAGGAGGTGCGCTACCTGCTGTCGATGCTGCCGCAGAACAACCGGGAGAACCCGCCGGCGGTCACCGCCGAGGACCCGGCCGACCGCGGCGGCGACGTGCTGCTCGACCTGGTGCCGGCCGACGGCAACCGGCCGTACGACATGCGCAGGGTGATCGAGGAGATCGTCGACGACGGCGAATACCTTGAGGTGCACGAGCGCTGGGCGACCAACCTGCTCTGCTCGCTGGCCCGGTTCGACGGCCACGTGGTCGGGATCATCGCCAACCAGCCGCAGTCGATGGCGGGCGTGCTGGACATCGAGGCGAGCGAGAAAGGTGCCCGCTTTGTCCAGATGTGCGATGCTTTCAACATCCCGATCGTCACCCTGCTCGACGTGCCGGGGTTCCTGCCGGGCGTCGACCAGGAGCACGGCGGGATCATCCGGCACGGGGCGAAGCTGCTGTACGCGTACTGCAACGCCACGGTGCCGCGGATCTCGGTGGTCCTGCGGAAGGCGTACGGCGGCGCCTACATCGTGATGGACAGCCAGTCCATCGGCGCCGACCTGACGTACGCCTGGCCGACCAACGAGATCGCGGTGATGGGCGCCGAGGGCGCCGCCAACGTCATCTTCCGGCGCGACATCGCGGCCGCGGAGGACCCCGAGGCCAAGCGCACGGAGATGGTCAAGCAGTACAAGGCCGAGCTGATGCACCCGTACTACGCGGCCGAACGCGGCCTCGTGGACGACGTCATCGACCCCGCCGACACCCGCCAGACCCTCATCCGGTCACTGGCCATGCTGCGGACGAAGCACGCCGACCTGCCGGCCCGCAAGCACGGCAACCCGCCGCAGTGACCACCCCGGCGCACCAGCGCCCGCAGCCGACCGCGCAGCACAGCACAGGAGCACACACGTGACCACGCCGCACACCGAGAACCTCGTCCGGGTCGAGAAGGGCGAGGCCAGCGAGGAGGAGCTGGCCGCGCTCACCGCGGTGCTGCTCGCCCGCGCCGCCGCGCCCGGCCCTGCGCACGCCCGCCACGGCGGGCACGGCGCCTCCGCGGCCCGCTGGCGCCGGCTGGAGCGCCAGCACGGCTTCCGCGCCCCGCACAGCTGGCAGCGCTGACGAAGGCGAAGGCGCCGCCGGGCCCCCTGCCGCGGCGCCGGGCTCAGCCCCGCTCCGCCTCCAGCCGCGCCAGCGCAGCGTCGACGCGCGCCAGCGTGCGCTCGCGGCCCAGCACCTCCAGCGACTCGAACAGCGGCAGCCCCACCGTCCGCCCGGTCACCGCGACCCGCACCGGCGCCTGCGCCTTGCCCAGCTTCAGCCCGTGCTCCTCGCCCGCGGCGAGCACCGCCTCCTTCAGCGCCTCCGCCGACCACTCCGCCGCCGCCAGCCTCCCGCGCGCCGTGCGCAGCAGGTCGGCCGCTCCCGGCTGCCCGGGCTGCCCCGGCTTCATCGCCTTGGCCCACGACTTCTCGTCGGACACCGGCTCGTCGAGGAAGAGGAAGTCGACGTTGGCCGTGATGTCGGACAGCACCGTCAGCCGCGTCTGCGCCAGCGGCGCCACCGCCGCGAAGGCGTCCGCGTCGAACGACTCCTCCGGCCACGGCGCGTACGGCGCCCGCAGCCAGGGCCCGCACCGCTCGGCGAAGTCCTTCACGTCCAGCATGCGGATGTGGTCCGCGTTGACGGCCTCCGCCTTCTTCAGGTCGAAGCGGGCCGGGTTGGGCACCACGTCGGCGATGTCGAAGGCCGCGACCAGCTCCTCGCGGGTGAAGACGTCCCGGTCGGGGGCGAGCGACCAGCCCAGCAGCGAGAGGTAGTTGATCAGTCCCTCGGGCAGGAAGCCGCGCTCGCGGTAGAGGTTGAGCGAGGACTGCGGGTCGCGCTTGGACAGCTTCTTGTTGCCCTCGCCCATGACGTACGGCAGGTGGCCGAACTCCGGCACCCGTCCGGCGACGCCCAGCTCGATCAGCGCGCGGTAGAGCGCGATCTGCCGCGGGGTGGAGGACAGCAGGTCCTCGCCGCGCAGCACGTGCGTGATCTCCATCAGCGCGTCGTCGACGGGGTTGACCAGGGTGTAGAGGGGGGCGCCGCTGGCGCGCACGATGCCGTAGTCGGTGACGTTCTCGGGTGCGAACGTCAGTTCGCCGCGCACCAGGTCGGTGAAGGCGATCGTCTCGTCCGGCATCCGGAAGCGGACGATCGACGTCCGGCCCTCGGCCTCGTACGCGGCCACCTGTTCGGCGGTCAGGTCGCGGCAGTGCCCGTCGTACCCGGAGGGCCGTCCGGCCGCGCGCGCCGCCTCGCGGCGCTCCTCCAGCTCCGCCGTGGTGCAGTAGCAACGGTAGGCGTGCCCGGCGTCCTGGAGGCGGCGGGCCACGTCCGCGTAGATGTCCATGCGCTGCGACTGCCGGTACGGCGCGTGCGGCCCGCCGGCCTCGGGGCCCTCGTCCCAGTCGATGCCCAGCCAGCGGAAGGAGTCGAGCAACTGCTCGTACGACTCCTCCGAGTCGCGGGCCGCGTCGGTGTCCTCGATCCGGAAGACCAGCGAGCCGCCGGTGTGGCGCGCGTACGCCCAGTTGAACAGGGCGGTGCGCACCAGGCCCACGTGGGGGTTCCCGGTGGGGGAGGGGCAGAAGCGGACCCGCACGGGGGTCGGGGGGGCTGCGCTAGCCACGCTTGATCACCTTGTTGGCGAGAGTGCCGATGCCTTCGATGGTGACGGCGACCTCGTCGCCGTCGTGGAGCGGGCCGACGCCCGCGGGGGTCCCGGTGAGGACGACGTCGCCGGGCAGCAGCGTCATCGCCTCGGTGATGTGCGCGATCAGCTCGGGGATGGAGCGCACCATGTCCGTCGTCCGGCCGAGCTGGCGCTGGTCGCCGTTGACGGTGCACTGGATGGCGATGCCCTCGGCGATCCGCTCCGGGTCGAGGCCGGTCTCGACCCACGGGCCGAGCGGGCAGGAGGTGTCGAAGCCCTTGGCCCGGGCCCACTGGTTCTCGCGCCGCTGCACGTCGCGCGCGGTCACGTCGTTCGCACAGGTGTAGCCGAGGATCACGTCCCGGGCGCGGTCCAGCGGCACCTCGCGGCAGAGCCGGCCGATGACGACGGCCAGCTCCGCCTCGTGGTGCAGGTCGTCGCTGAAGGACGGGTACGCGATGGGGTCCCCGGGGCCGATCACCGAGGTGGACGGCTTGAAGAAGGTGACGGGCACCTCCGGCGGGCTCGACAAGGGGTGTCCCAGCTCCGCGGCGTGCTCGGCGTAGTTGCGGCCGATCGCGACGACCTTGTTGGGGAGCACGGGGGGCAGCAGCCGCACCTTGTCCAGCGGGAGCCTGCGGCCCGACCGCTCGAACTCGGCGAAGGGATGGCCCTTGATCAGGTCGAGGGTGACCTCGCCCCGGGGGGCGCCGGCGCCGTCGAAGCCGTCGGAGCCTTCGACCACACCGAACGCGACGCTGCCGTCGACGGAGAACCTGGCGATACGCACGCGGCCAGGCTATCGCCCCGCCGGCGGGCGCCGTGCCGCGCGGGTCAGGCGTCGGCCGGGACGTCCGCCAGCACGGTACGGCGCGGGTTCGCGGTGCGCTCCGGCTGCGCGCCCTCGGACGGGGCCGCGGCGCCGCCGGGCCGGGCGGTCGCGCCGGGCGGCTCGGGGAGCAGCAGGTCCCCGGCGTCGTCGAGGTGGGCGAGGGTGGTGCGTCGCGGGTTGGCTATGGTGCGGAAGATCATGACGGTGACGTGCGCCTTACGTGCCGGGGCCCGCTGGGCGGGCCGACGAGTTCTGTGCCGTGCGGAACTTTACGGAACAGGCCGTAGTGTCAACGGAAGGGTAGGCGCCGCTATTCCCCGCACCGCCGGGACCCATCCCGTAGGGGATTGTGACTTTCCTCACCTCGCCGGTGACGAATGCCAAATATCGGCGGGCCCGCTGATCGGCTAAAACAGGCCATCGACTGATGAAACTGACATTTCCCAACCGATGGGCTCGACCCGGGACAGGGGCCCGCGCCATGCACCTCGTAGGAAAATGTCCGTTATCCCCGCCCGTCCCGTCCACCACGGGTAACCTGTCTGGCACGGTAGGTAATTGCAGTCGAGCTGTTACCCCCGGGCCTTGTTGGAGATCCCGGCACTGTGCTGGAATTCCACGGACCGTCGCTGGGGTGCAGTCGACGCAAAGGCGCAACGGGGCGTCACGCGGGGGCTGTACGGGGAGCTTGCGCCGGTTGGTTCACGGCGGGCGGGGGCCTAGGCTCCCGCACGACCAGACAACGCTCCGGTGCTTGCACCGGAGCCGGTCCTAGAGGTTGCGACGCTAGTGCAGGGACGATTGAAGACTGACGGCAGCGTTCCGGGCGAGCCTGAGGTGCGCGGGTCGACCGACCGCGCAGCCTCTCTTCGGTACGGCCAGAGCGCGGGCTCCTCGCCGGACCGGACGGCCGACCGCGGCGGCGCTCGAATACCCGCGCCCGAGGCCGGGGACTTCGCCAGCATGCAGCAGCCCAAGGGCTCGAAGGGGCCGGGCTCCCGGATCCTGCTGCGCAACTGGCGCATCAGCACCAGACTCGTCTCGCTCCTCGCGCTCCCCGTGGTCGCCGCGACCACGCTGGGAGCTTTCCGCATCGAGGACTCCTATCAGGACCTGCAGCAGCTGGAGAACATGAAGCTGCTGACGGACATGACCGAGGAGGCCACCGAACTCGCCGACATGCTCCAGCAGGAGCGCGACAAGTCGGCCGGCCTCATCGTCGACGGCAACCCCAAGCACCCCGACATCACCGACGCCCGCGACGAGACCGACAAGGCCCTGGTCGCCTTCACCCGGTCCGCGGACGAGATCGACACCACCGGCGACGAGGCCCTCACGGGGGTCAACAACTCGCTGACGAGCGTCATCGAGAAGCTCAACCGGATCAACGGCATCCGCAAGACCGCGTACGCGGACGGCACCGGCGGCTCCGCCCAGACGGTCAAGTCGTACGGCGAGCTGATCGACTCCCTGGTCTACCTCTCCCAGGACATGGCCCTGGCGACCAGCAACCCGGAGATGATCGCCAAGACCCGGGCGCTGGCCACCTTCTCCTCCGCCAAGGAGTTCGCCTCCATCCAGCAGGCGATCATCAGCGCCGCCCTCGCCGAGGAGCCGCGCGACGACTTCGCCGAGGCCGACCGGCTGGAGGCCTCCTCCGCGCAGGAGGCCGAAGGCTCCGCGCTCAAGCTCTTCGCCCACCTGTACTCCGGCCGGATCGGCCTGACGGACCTGATGCGCTCGCTGGACGGCGGCAACGCCTCCGTGCAGCAGGCCGACACGTTCGCCAAGAACCTGGTGAACAACCCGGACAGCATCAAGAACGCCGACATGAGCTACCGGCACTGGTACGAGCTGGACAGCGTCAAGATCGAAGAGATGAAGAAGATCGAGCAGCACCTGCTCCAGGAGATGGAGCAGACTGCGCGCGACCTGCGGTCCGAGACCCAGCAGGAAGCGATCTTCAACGGGGTCCTGATCCTCCTGGTCCTGCTCATCTCGCTCGCCGGCGCCTTCGTCGTCGCCCGCTCCATGGTCCGCTCGCTGCGCCGGCTGCAGGACACCGCGCAGACCGTCGCCCAGAAGCGGCTGCCCGAGCTGGTCAAGCAGCTCTCCGACGCCGACCCGCAGGACGTCGACACCTCCGTCGAGAACGTCGGCATCAACAGCCGGGACGAGATCGGCAAGGTGGCGTCCGCGTTCGACGACGTCCACCGCGAGGCGGTGCGGCTGGCCGCCGAGCAGGCGCTGCTGCGGGGCAACGTGAACGCGATGTTCACCAACCTCTCCCGCCGCAGCCAGGGTCTCATCCAGCGGCAGCTCTCCCTCATATCCGAACTGGAGTCCCGCGAGGCCGACCCGGACCAGCTGGAGAACCTCTTCAAGCTCGACCACCTCGCCACCCGCATGCGCCGCAACGGCGAGAACCTCCTGGTCCTCGCCGGCGAGGAGCCGGGCCGCCGGTGGACCCGCCCGGTCCCGCTGGTCGACGTGCTGCGCGCCGCCGCCTCCGAGGTGGAGCAGTACGAGCGCATCGAACTCTCCGCCGTGCCGGCCACCCAGGTCGCCGGCCGGGTCGTCAACGACCTCGTCCACCTGCTCGCCGAGCTGCTGGAGAACGCCACCTCGTTCTCCTCGCCGCAGACCAAGGTCAAGGTCACCGGCCACGCCCTGCCCGACGGGCGGGTGCTGGTGGAGATCCACGACACCGGCATCGGGCTGTCGCCCGAGGACCTCGGGGCGATCAACGAGCGGCTGGCCAGCCCGCCCACGGTCGACGTCTCCGTCTCCCGCCGCATGGGCCTGTTCGTGGTCGGCCGGCTCTCCCTGCGCCACGGCATCCGCATCCAGCTGCGCCCCTCCGACTCCGGCGGCACCACGGCGCTGGTCATGCTCCCCGTCGACGTCACGCAGAACGGCGGCGGCGTCGGCGCCAAGCAGCCCGCGGGCGCGGGGGCCGGTGCCTCCGGCCCGGGCGGGCCCCGGTTCGACGGGTTCGG
>NZ_BAAAPF010000077.1:0-23286 GCF_039531005.1 Streptomyces synnematoformans | reverse complement strand
CGAGCCGGTCGCGCTCCGCGCCGTCCCGCGGCCCGGCGGACCCGGCACCCTCTGCGCCGCCGACGGCGGCCACGGCGGCCAGCCGGCTCTCGGCGAGGGCACCCTCGCCGACGAGCCGGGCCAGCTCCACCTCCTGCGCCGCGGTCAGCAGCGGGATCCGGCCGATCCGGTCCAGGTAGTCCCGCACCGCATCGGCCGAGGCACGCCCCCGCTCGGTCTGCGTCACGCTCATCCGGCCCCTCCTCCGCTCCGCCCCGGGCGATGTCCTGCCCCGCCCCGGTTCCGTCGACCTGGCCCAAATTTATGTCGAACCCAAAAACATGTCAAGAACAAATTTTGCCCCGACCTATGGCATCCTGGAGGCATGGCGAAGGAACCGACGACACCGCCCCGGCAGCCGCCGGGGCTGCGCGAGCTGAAGAAGCAGCAGACCCGGCAGGCGATCTCGGACACCGCCACGGGCCTCTTCCTCGCCCGCGGCTTCGAGGCGGTGACCATCGCCGAGATCGCCGCGGCGGCGCAGGTCGCGAAGATGACCGTCACGAACTACTTCCCGCGCAAGGAGGACCTGGCCCTCGACCTCCGCGAGGAGTTCGTCGGCTCGCTCGCCCGCACCGTCGCCGAGCGGGCCGTGGGGGAGTCGGCGCTCGCCGCGCTGCGCCGCGAGTTCCTCGCGGCGGTCGAGCGGCGGGACCCGGTGATCGGCTTCGCGGGGCCGGAGTTCACCGGAATGATCGTCGAGAGCCCCGCGCTCACCGCCCGGCTGCGGGAGTTCCACGAGCTGCGGGAGTCCGCCCTCGCCGAGCGGCTGGCCGAGGAGACCGCCGCCGCGGACGGCGACATGACGCCGCAGGCCGCCGCCGCGCAGCTCGGCGGCGCCCACCGGGTGCTCTTCGCCGAGACCGTCCGCCGGACGATGGCCGGTGAGGACACCGACAGCGCGGCCGGCGCGCTCGCGACCGCCGCCGAGCGCGTCTTCGGCTTCCTGGAGCCGTCCCTCGCCGGCTACGCGATACGGGAGAGCTGACCGCCGCGGCGGCGGACCCTGCCGAGCGCCCGCTCACACGGTCGTGAACTCCTCGCGGACGACCCCGCCGGCCGTCGCGCACCACGTCGCCACGTCCATCGCCCCCGTCGCCTGCAGCCCGTGCAGCTCCTGCATCTCGGCCACCGCCGCCGTCGTCGCCCCGTCGTACCTGCCCGTGGCCTGCTCCAGGTGCAGCTTGCGTACCAGCATCTGCTGCACCGCCAGCACCGCCTCCCCGCTGTGCCCCGTGCTCACCGGCACCGTCAGGGCCTCCCACGTGGCGTTGTCGAGCGTGCCGTCGTCGGCCGTCGGCAGCCCCATCGTGCGCTGGAAGGTGTGCACCGCCTCCAGCGTCACCGGCCCGTACACGCCGTCCGCCGCCAGCTCGTACCCGTACGCGCGCAGCAGGCGCTGCACCATCTCGACCGTGCCGCCCTTGCTGGACGTGTACGTGTCGGGCCAGGTGCGCGCGGGGATCTCGTCCGGGCTCTGGCCGAGCACCTGGGCCACCTGCCGGCGCAGCGCCGGGAACTCGCGGTAGAACAGCGCGCCCGGGCACTGGGTGTCGTTGAAGTCCCAGTGGCCGAAGATGCGGTCCGCCCCGAGGCCGTACCGGGTGCCGATCGTCACGCACAGCCGCTGCAGCGAGAACAGCAGGGCCGCCGGCGGGGTGTCGTTGACGTAGTGGCCGTCGTTCTCGATGCCGATGCCGCGGGTGTTCTCGCCGACCGCGTGCGCGCTGACGACCTGGTAGCCGCCGTCGGCCAGCGCCTCCAGGCTGCGGTGCCGGCCCTCCAGCACGTACCCGCCGCGGCTGATCGTGAAGTGCTGGCCGCTGTCGATCCAGCCGTTGCCGTCCATGTGCAGGTCCTGGATCCGGCGGGCCAGGAAGAGGGCGGCCCCGTACGAGTAGTCCGTGGTGTTCGGGAAGGCCGTGTGGTGGACGACGATCTTCGTGGTCGTGCCGGACGAGACGGAGACGCGGCCGGCGGGCGGCCGGGCGCCCCAGTCCGCGGTGCCGATGACGTACGACGGGTCGTCGGCCGTCCTGCGCAGCGCGTCGCCGCCGCCGGCGGCGGCGACGCCGTTGCCGAGGTACAGCGCGCCGCCCCCGCCGGCGGCGAGCGCGGCGCCGGCGCCGGCCTTGAGCGCGGTCCGCCGGGAGACGTGCACACGGGGCCCAGGTCGCATAACGGTCCTCTCACGGTGCGGGTTGTGGGGGGTTCGTCACGCTGCTCCGTGTACGAAAGTGCAACGGGCACCCTGTTTATCCGACCGCGTGTGCCAATGTCCAGACCACCGGGGCCCGTTGCCCCCTGCCGCGCCCGCCCGCGCTCAGCCGCTCAGCCGCCCGGCCGCCACGGCGGCGTCTGCCCCCAGTCCCACGTGGGCATCGGGCCCGCCGTGGGCGGCGGGTCGTCGCCGGAGTAGACGATCGCCATCCGCGTGCCCCACTCGATGTAGTAGGAGAACACCGCCCGGAACTCCGGGTCGGCGGGCAGCCCCGCCTCGTCGGCGCTGTCCATCAGCAGCGACACCCAGCGCCTGCGCTGCTCCTCGGTGATGTGCCGGCCGAGGTGCATGCGCGCCATGTGGTCGTGCCCGCCGTGCTCCGCGCTGTAGCGTGCGGGGCCGCCGAACACCTCGGCGAGGAACGTCGCCACGTGCGCGGGGTGCTCGTCGTCCATGTGCGCGAACACCGGCGCCAGGACGGGGTCCTTGCGCACGTGCCCGTAGAAAACCGCGGTCAGCCGCTGGAACGCCTCGTCTCCGCCGGCCCACTCGTACGGGCTCGGGGTGCCCTCGCTCATGCCCCGCCCTCCGCGTCCGCCGGCTCGCCGTCCCGGTCCGGGCCCTGCGCCCGTACGTGCCGCACGTGCGCCAGCGAGTCCCGCAGCTCCCGCAGCCAGTCGTCCGCGTGCGTCTCCACCAGCCGTACGCACCAGCCGAGCGCGTCGCTGCGGCTGCGTGCCACCCCGGCCTCGATGAGGGTGTCGAGCACCTGCCGCTGCGGCTGCCGCAGCCGGGTCATCACCGGCGCGGAGACGTTCGTGAAGACCTCCCGCCGGCCGCCGCACTCGGCGCCCCACGAGACCTTCCTGCGGTAGCGCCGCTCCGCGGCCCGCGCCACCGCCATCCGCTCCTTGCGGGTGCGCTCGCGGAACTCGGCGATGCGCCCGTCCAGCGCCGCGTCGCGCTCGGCGCCGGTCACGTCCTTCCCGAGCCCCGCGGGCTCGGGGATCGCGCCGACGACGCAGATCTCCTCCCGGTCGACCGTGACCTCGACCGGCGAGGCGTAGAGACCGTCGGGCAGCCGCCCGGTGATCCATCCTCGTAGCTCGTCCGTGTCCTGTGCTGTAATCATGTAATCGAGATTACGCCGCATTCCGTCCGGAGAGAACGGGCGGGCGCGGAGAATTCCCGCAAGAATCTTTGGCGGATGATGTCGAGAAGTGCCGGCCGGCCCCGACGTCTCCTGTGAGAGGCGCCCGCACCGGGTGCCGCGTACACGGGAAGTGGGAACCATGAAGTACCTGGTGATGATCTACGGTTCGCAGGCCGACTACGACGCCATGAACGGCAAGGGCTCCGCGGGCCACCCCGCCTGGGGCGAGAAGGACCTGCAGGCGATGTTCCAGCACATGGAGTCGGTCAACAACGACCTGGCCGAGTCCGGGGAGCTGGTCGACGGCCAGGGTCTCACCCCGCCCAAGCAGGCCATCGTCGTCACCGGCGGCGCGGACGGCGCAGCCGTCGTCTCCGACGGCCCGTTCGGCGAGACCAAGGAGGTCCTCGCGGGCTACTGGGTGCTGGACTGCGCCAGCGACGAGCGCGTCACCGAGATCGCCAAGCGCGTCTACGAGTGCCCTGTGCCGGCGGGCGCCCCGGCCTCCGACATCGTGATCCGCCCCATCCAGGAGGGGGCGCCGGACAAGTGAGCGCCCCTGTCGAGGACCTGCTGCGCCGCCACGCGCCGCAGGTCCTCGGCGCGCTCGTACGCCGGTACGGGCACTTCGACGCCGCCGAGGACGCCGTCCAGGAGGCGCTGCTGGCCGCCTCCGGCCGGTGGCCGGAGCAGGGCGTGCCGGACAACCCGCGCGGCTGGCTGATCCGCGTCGCCTCCCGCCGGCTGACGGACGAGCTGCGCAGCGAGGAGGCCCGGCGCCGCCGCGAGGAGACCGCCGCCGCGCTGACGCCCCGCGACGCCTTCCGCGCGCCGCCGCCGGGGGAGGCGCGCCACCCCGCGGAAGACGACACGCTCACCCTGCTGCTCCTGTGCTGCCACCCCGCGCTCACCCGGCCGTCCCGCATCGCGCTGACGCTGCGCGCGGTCGGCGGTCTGACAACCGCGGAGATCGCCCGCGCCTTCCTGGTGCCGGAGGCGACGATGGCGCAGCGGATCAGCCGGGCGAAGAAGACCCTGAAGGACGCGGGCGCCCGCTTCCGGCGGCCGGAGCCCGCCGAGCTGCCGGGGCGCTTCGCCGCCGCGCTGCACGTGCTGTATCTGATATTCAACGAGGGCTACACCGCCACCTCCGGCGCCGCCCTGCGCCGCGCCGACCTGGCGGCCGAGGCGATCCGCCTCGCCCGTGCCGTGCACACCCTGGCCCCGGACAGCGGCGAGGCGGCCGGGCTGCTGGCGCTGATGCTGCTCACCGACGCCCGCCGGGACGCCCGCAGCGGGCCGGGCGGCGCGCTGGTGCCGCTCGACGAGCAGGACCGCGGGCGCTGGGACCGCGCGCAGATCGAGGAGGGCGTCGCGCTGGTCAGCCGCGCGCTGACGACCGCCGCCCTCGGCCCGTACCAGGTGCAGGCCGCCATCGCCGCCGTGCACGACGAGGCGGAGCGCTCCGAGGACACCGACTGGCGGCAGATCCTCGGGTTGTACGACCTGCTGGAGCGGCTGGCGCCGAGCCCCGTCGTCAGCCTCAACCGGGCGGTGGCCGTGGCGATGGCCGACGGCCCGCGGGCCGGGCTCGACCTGCTGGCCAGCCTCGCGGACGAACCGCAGCTCGCGGAGCACCACCGCCTCGACGCCGTACGGGCCCACCTGCTGGAGCTGGCGGGGGAGACGGCGGCGGCGCGGGAGGCGTACGGACGTGCGGCGGAGCGCACGCTGAGCGTGCCCGAGCAGCGCTACCTGCAGCTGCGCGCCGCCCGGCTGCGCTGACGCGCCCCCGCCGCGGCGGCCGTCCCGGCCCGGCCGGACGGGCCGGCGGGCACACGTGTACGCGGCCCGATCGCGGCTCGGCACCCGGCCCGCCGGACGGTACATTGCGCACATGTCGATACCGCCGCCCGGGCAGCCGCCGCCGAACCCGTACCAGCAGAACAACCCCAACCCCTACGCTCAGCAGCAGCCCCAGGGCTCGGTGCCGCAGCAGTACCCGTACGCCCAGCCGACGATGCCCGCGGGCATCCCGGTCACGGGCCAGCCCCCGGGCACGCCTCCCGGCCAGCCGCCCGGCGCGCCCCCGGGGCAGCCCGCCGGCCAGCCGCCGGGCGCGCCGCCGTTCGGCACCGCGGAGAAGAAGTCCGTGCCGGGCTGGCTGTGGGGCGTCGGCGGCGTGGTCGTCGCCTCCGCGGTGTGGGCGGGCGCGCTCTTCGCGACCGGCGGGTTCGACTCCGCCGAGGAGCCCGAGGCGGTCCTCGGCTACGGGTTCGAGAAGGACCTCTGCGGGACCACCGGGCTGGAGGCGTTCGACGAGCGCTACGACACCGCCGAGAGCGCCGAGGACGCCAACGGCTGGGGCTCGCGGCAGGAGGGTCTTGACCAGAGCTTCTGCAGCTGGAACCTGACGGACCGGGAGGGCGACTCGTCCGACTACTCCAGCTCGTACCTCTCCAGCAGCGCCGTCTGGCACGAGGCGTCCGACCCCACCGGCGAGTTCGCCGCGACGTACAAGGGCTTCGAGGACCGCTCGAACGAGGACTACGAGTACCGGACCGAGCCCGTCAACGGACTGGGCGAGGAGGCGTTCCTCGTCACGGAGGACGGCGGCGGCGACAGCGGCAGCCGCTCGATGAGCCTGGCCGTACGCGACGGCTGGTTCACCTACGAGATGGACTGGAGCTACTACGGCGGCGGCACCGACTCCGCCGAGCCGCCGTCCTACGACGAGGTGGAGCGGATGCTGAAGGCGGAGACGGAGGCGGCGCTCGCCGGTCTGCGGAAGAAGCAGTGACGACGAGGCCGCGGTAGCAAGAAGTTATCAACGGGCAGGGTCCTAGCAGGGAACTGCCAGAGAAGCGGGGGAATCCGCGAATCCGCCCGGCGGCGGCCCGGACCCGCGTGCGCCCGCACCGTCACGGACGGTGCGGGCGCACCGGTGTCCACGGGGTGTCCGCGGTGGGTTCTCCGGGCTCAGCCCTGCTTGGTCTCCCAGAAGATCTTGTCGACCTGGGCGATGTAGTCCAGCGCCTTCTGGCCCGTGGCCGGGTCGGTGGACCCCTTGGCGGTGCTCAGGGCCTTGAGCGTCTCGTTGACGAGCTTGTGCAGCTCAGGGTACTTCTCGAAGTGCGGGGGCTTGAAGTAGTCGCTCCACAGCACCGAAACGTGGTGCTTGGCAAGCTCCGCGCGCTGCTCCTTGATGGTGGTGGCCCGCGCCTGGAAGTGCGGGTCGTCGTTGCTCTGCATCTTCTCCTGGATGGCCTTGACCGATTCGGCCTCGATGCGAGCCTGGGCCGGGTCGTAGACGCCGCAGGGGAGGTCGCAGTGAGCACTGACCGTCACCTTGGGGGCGAACAGGCGAGTAAACCGAGCAAACATGGGAAAGCAGCCGTCCTTCCTCGTGATCGTCTTCCAGGTGGGACATTACTCCGTGGGGAACGAAAATTCGCGAGTGCCCCGGAGGGCTTAGGTCAAAAGTCCAGTGGAAGGCTGGGCCTTGTGGACGACAGGCCGGAGGTGCATGCCCGATGCAGGGCCAGGTGAACGAGCGCAGGCACGACGCCGAGCGCCGAGGGCTCCAGCGCCTCGGCCTCGCGGAGGTCGACGGTCCGTCGATGGTGCCGACGCTGCGTCCGGGGGATCAGCTGCTCGTGCAGTACGGGTCGGCGGTGCGCCGCGGTGACGTCGCGGTGGTGCGCCATCCGTTCCAGCAGGACCTGCTGATCGTGAAGCGGGTGGTGGAGCGCCGCGACGGCGGCTGGTGGGTGCTCGGCGACAACAGGTTCGTCGAGAACGACAGCCGGGAGTTCGGCGCCGTGCCCGACGAACTGGTGGTCGCCCGCGCGCTGGTGCGGCTGCGGCCCCCCACGGGCCTTCAGCGGTCGGTGCGGTCGGTGCCGGCGGCGGTCTCCTGGGCCGTGTCGGCGGTGCGGCCGCTGGCCTGGCGCTTCCGGGCGCGGTAGGCCGCCACGTTCGCGCGGGTGGCGCAGCGGTCCGAGCAGTAGCGGCGGGAGCGGTTCGTCGAGGTGTCGAGGAACACGTTGCGGCACGGCGGCGCGGTGCACAGGCCCAGGCGGTCGACGCCGTGGTCGGTGAGGTGCACGGCCAGGCCCATGCACGCCGCGGCGGCGAAGCCCGCCCCCGAGTTCGCCGACTGCTCGGCGATGTGCAGGTGCCACTTGGGGCGCCCGTCCTCGTCCCGCAGGTCGTGCCCGCTGACCTGCGGGCTGACGGGGAAGTCGATGAGCAGGGCGTTGAGCATGTCCACCGCGCGCACCTCGTCGCCCTCGGCGGCGGCCTCGAAGACCGTCCGCAGCCGTCCGCGCACCTGGCGCAGCCGGCTGACGTCGGCGTCGGTGGCCCGCCGGGTGAGGTTGCCGCTGTCCCGGAAGAGTTCCTTGGCCGCGTCCAGCGAGGTCAGCGAGTCCGTGCCACGCTCCGGCTCCTCGGTGTTGACGAGGCGCACGGCCATATCTGAGTAATAGGCCAGTTCCACTTGCAGTCCTTACGGGCTCGACTTATGCTGACGCCGCGGGGTCGTAATGGACGACCCTGCATTGAGGGTATTACGCAGCTGACGTAGGGGAGGCAGTGATGACCGGAATGGCCGGAACGACCGAGGCCGCGACGCCCGTGGGCGCCGACTGGCAGGGCTGGCAGGCGAGCTGGGACCGGCAGCAGGAGTGGTACATGCCGGACCGCGAGGAGCGCTTCCAGGCGATGCTCGACGCGGTCGAGGCGCTCGTGGGACCCGAGCCCCGGGTGCTCGACCTGGCCTGCGGTACGGGCAGCATCAGCGCCCGGCTGCTGCGCCGGCTGCCCGGCGCGCGCACCACCGGTGTCGACCTCGACCCCGCGCTGCTCACCATCGCGCGCGGCACCTTCGCGGACGACCCGCGGGCGGAGTTCGTCACCGCCGACCTGGCCAAGCCCGACTGGACGGCGCGGCTGCCGCACGCCATGTACGACGCGGTGCTCACCTCCACGGCGCTGCACTGGCTCTTCTCCGACCAGCTCGCCGCGCTGTACGGGCAGGTGGCCGGCGTGGTCCGCGAGGGCGGCGTCTTCGTCAACGCCGACCACATGCCCGACCCGGCCACCCCGGGCATCAACGAGGCGGTGCGCAACTGGAACAAGGTGCGCCAGGACCGCGAGCAGGCCGAAGGGGTGCTGGACTGGGCGGACTGGTGGCGCGTCGTCGCCGCGGACCCGGTGCTCGGCGGCCCCGCGGCGGAGCGCTTCGCGATCTTCGGCGACCCGAACGACCCGAACGAGGGCCACGCCGACGGCGACGTCCAGCCGCCCGCCTGGCACGCGGAGACCCTGCGCGCCGCGGGCTTCGCCGAGGCCCGCACGATCTGGGCCTCGGCGCGCGACGCGGCGGTGCTGGCGCTGCGCTGAGCGGCCGCGCGGGGTTCGGCGGTCTCCGGGTCAGGCGCGGTAGCGGAGGCCGTCGACAAGCAGCTCGATCATGCGCCGCGTGTACGCGGGGTCGTCGGGGTCGATGATGCTGCTGAGTGCCTGGAGCAGGTCGTACGGCGGTATGTCGGAGCGGATGTCGCCGGCCGCGGCGGCGGCGTCCAGCAGCTGTGTCAGGGCGGGGACGAAGCGGTCCCGGAAGTACCCCGGCAGGCTCTCGTACGCGCTGTCGCCGGAGTGCAGCGCGGCCTTCAGGCCCTGCTTCGCGGCGATGAACCGCGTGAATCGGTGCAGCCACGCCCGCAGCGCCTCCAGCGGCTCGTGCTCCGCGGCCAGGGCGGGGGCCGCGTCGGCGGCGGCGTCGACCTCCTTGCGGAAGACGGCCGTGATGAGGTCCGAGCGCTGCGGGAAGTGGCGGTAGAGGGTCCCCGCCCCCACCCCGGCCTTCGCCGTGATGCGCCGTATGGGCGCGTCCACCCCCTCCGTCTCGAAGATCTCGGCCGCCGCGCCGAGCAGCGCGTCGAGGCTGCGCCGGACGTCCGGTCGCATGCGGCGGCCGGCGGCCGGCTCCTCCGTGGTGCGGTCGGACATGCGGGACCCCCTTGCAAAAACGGAACAGCGTTCCGTATTGTTGGAAACTGAACGGCGTTCCGCTTTCAGTCTAGCGGGGCGTACGACCCGCAGTCCACGCAGGAGGAGAGCCATGCAGTACCGCACGCTGGGCCGGACCGGGATCAAGGTCAGCCCCTACTGCCTGGGCGCGATGATGTTCGGCGCCATGGGCAACCCCGACCACGACGACTCCGTCCGCATCATCCACAAGGCGCTGGACGCGGGCGTCAACTTCGTCGACACCGCCGACGCCTACGGCCGCGGCGAGTCCGAGGAGATCGTCGCCAAGGCCCTCAGGGGCGGCCGGCGCGACGACGTGGTGCTCGCCACCAAGGCGCACCTGCCCATGGGCGACGACCCCAACCGGCGGGGCAGCTCCCGCCGCTGGCTGGTCCGCGCGCTGGAGGACTCGCTGCGCCGGCTCGGGACCGACCACGTCGACCTGTTCCAGGTCCACCGGCCGGACCCGGACACGGACGTCGAGGAGACCCTCTCCGCCCTCACCGACCTGGTGCGCGCGGGCAAGGTGCGGGCCATCGGCACCTCCGCGTTCCCCGCGTCCGACCTGGTCGAGGCGCAGTGGGCCGCCGAGCGGCGCGGCCTGGTGCGGTTCCGCACCGAGCAGCCGCAGTACTCGATCCTCGACCGCGTCATCGAGCGCGAGGTGCTGCCTGTCTGCGAGCGCTACGGGATCGGCACGCTGGTGTACAGCCCGCTGGCCGGCGGCATGCTCACCGGCCGCTACCGCAAGGGCCAGGAACCGGACACCCACCGCGGCAGCTACGGGTTCCGGTACCTCGGCGACGAGCGCCGGCTCGACGTCGTGGAGCGGCTGCTGCCGCTCGCCGAGAAGGCGGGCATGTCGCTGACGCACATGGCGCTGGCCTTCGTGGTCTCCCACCCCGGCGTCACGTCCGCGATCATCGGGCCGCGCACCATGGAGCAGCTCGACGACCTGCTCGCCGGCGCCGGGACGACGCTCGGCGACGACGTGCTGGACGAGATCGACGCCCTCGTGCCGCCGGGCACGGAGGTCGGCCGGCTGGACATGGCGTACGACCCGCCGGCGATCCTGCACGCCGGGATGCGGCGCAGGGCGCCGGAGGGCCGGGCCGCGGCCTGACGGCACGGCACGGCGCAGAGCGGGGCCGCCCGGCGCACTGCCGGACGGCCCCGCCGGGGGCGGCTACCGCCGCGCCACGCCGTCCGCGCTCGCCGCCGCGGCGTCCGCGCGTGTGAGGGCCGGCGCCACCCGCTCGTCGAACGGCGACGGGATCACGCACTCCGGGCTCAGCTCGCCCGCGACCACGTCCGCCAGCGCGGCCGCCGCCGCCAGCTTCATGCCCTCGGTGATCTGCGAGGCGCGCACCTGCAGCGCCCCGGCGAAGATGCCGGGGAACGCGAGCACGTTGTTGATCTGGTTCGGGTAGTCGCTGCGGCCCGTGGCGACGACCGCCGCGTACTTGTGCGCCACGTCCGGGTGGATCTCCGGGTTCGGGTTGGCCATGGCGAAGATGAACGCGCCCTCCGCCATCGTCGCCACCGCCCGCTCCGGGACCGTACCGCCGGAGACGCCGATGAAGACGTCCGCGCCCGCGAGCGCCGACTCCAGCGAGCCGGTACGCCCCTCGCGGTTCGTCAGCCCGGCCAGCTCCCGCTTGGCGTCGGTCAGGTCCTCGCGGTCCGCGGAGACGACGCCCTTGCGGTCGGCGACCACCACGTCGCCGATACCGGCCTCCACCAGGATCTTCGCGATCGCCGCGCCGGCCGCGCCGGCCCCGGAGATCACCGCGCGCAGCGCGCCGAGGGGCCGGCCGCTGAGCTTCGCGGCGTTGCGCAGGGCGGCGAGCGTGACGACGGCGGTGCCGTGCTGGTCGTCGTGGAAGACCGGGATGTCGAGGCGCTCCTGCAGCCTGCGCTCGATCTCGAAGCAGCGGGGGGCGGAGATGTCCTCCAGGTTCACCCCGCCGAACGAGGGCGCCAGCCGCACCACGGTCTCGACGATCTCGTCGACCCCGCGGCAGTCCAGTGCGACGGGGACCGCGTCCACGCCGCCGAACTGCTTGAACAGGATGGCCTTGCCCTCCATCACGGGGAGGGACGCCTCGGGGCCGATGTCGCCGAGGCCGAGGACCGCGCTGCCGTCCGTGACGACGGCGACGACCTGGGACTTCCAGGTGTAGTCGTGCACCAGTTCCGGCTGCTCGGCGATTGCGGTGCAGACCTTGGCGACGCCCGGTGTGTAGGCGAGTGACAGGTCGTCCCTGTCGTCCACCGGCACGGTCGCCTGGACGGCCATCTTTCCGCCCCGGTGCAGGGCGAAGGCCGGATCGAAGTAATCATCGTCTGGGCTGTCGGACGTATCCGTCCCGCTCGGAGGGTTGACGATCTCCGCTGCCACGTTGTTGACCCCTTAGTCGCAGTCACAAAGAGAGGAACCGCCCCTCTCGGTCGAGGGGCGGGCGGGCACGTGTCCGGCCGCCTGGCCGCGGAGTGAGCGCCATGGCCACGGTGAGGCCCGGACACCGGGCGCGCCGCACTCGCGCCCTGGGCCCCGGATTTGGGGTGTAAGTGTCCGTTGTACAGGACGCCGAGCACCCCGTGCGAGCCACTTTGCGAGAGTGAGCGAGGCCGAATCGCATAATCATGCGGAAGTTTGTATACTGCGAAAAGGTCGGGTATGGACGGGTATCCCCGTAATGTATTAACGTGACCTACGTCTCATTCCCGAACCTGTTATCGGATTTTGACCCGTCAGCGTTCCTGAGGCATCACTTCCGGATGCAAGGATGCCGTCGTCGGCAGCCGTCGACGTCCGCCCCAGGCGCACCAACTGTCGCGTCCGGGGCCGTGAACTTCTGACCCCCGTTCACCCCCGCAGGAGGACCGCGCAATGACCCCTCGCAGCACCCGGCGCACCGGAGCAGCCAAGTCACGACTGGTGGCCATCGGGGCACTCGCCGCGGCGGGGGCACTCGTGCTCTCGTCCTGCGGCGACCAGACCGACGACGGGGGCGACGGCGGCGACGGCGGCGAGACCAAGGACGCGGCGAGCACGGCGCCCGGCGCGCTGCCGAAGGCCATCGAGGACGCCGGCGTGATCAAGGTCGGCTCGGACATCGCGTACGCCCCGATGGAGTTCGACCAGGGCGGCAAGCCCGCCGGCGTGGACATCGACATCGCCAACGCGCTCGGCGAGGAGCTGGGCGTCGAGTTCCAGTTCCAGAACAACGTCTTCGACAACCTGATCCCGTCGCTGGACTCCGGCCGCTTCGACATCATCATGTCGTCGATGACCGACAACAAGGAGCGCCAGGCCGAGGTCGACTTCGTCGACTACTTCTCCGCCGGCGTCTCCATCCTCGTCCAGAAGGGCAACCCCGAGGGCATCACGTCGCTCGACGACCTGTGCGGCGAGACCGTCGCCTTCCAGCGGGGCACCGTCAGCGCGGACATCGCCAAGGCGCAGAACGAGAAGTGCGACAAGCCCATCGAGACGCTGCCCTTCACCAAGGACACCGAGGCGCTGCTGCAGGTCAAGCAGGGCCGGGCCGTCGCCGACCTGAACGACTTCCCGGTCGCCGCGTACAACGCGCGAGAGTCGGGCGGCGGCGAGGACTTCGAGGTCGTCGGCGAGCAGATCGACGCCGCCCCGTACGGCATCGCGGTCTCCAAGGACAACCCCGAGCTGCGCGACGCGCTCGCCGAGGCGCTGGACGCGATCATCGAGAACGGCGAGTACCAGAAGGTGCTGGAGAAGTGGAACGTCGAGAACGGCGGTGTCGACAAGGCCACCATCAACGGAGGCAATGAGTAACCACCGCCCGTAGCCGTTCCAGAGAGAGTCCTCCCGTGACCGACCCGACCTCACCGGGCCCGGCCGACAAGCAGCCGGCCGGGCCCGGGCCCTCGAAGTCCGGCACCGCCACCGCGGTGCCGCCCGAGGCGATCAGGGCGATCCCCGTGCGCCACCCGCTGCGCTGGGTGAGCGCCGCGGTCGTCCTCGCGCTCCTCGGGCTGCTCGTCTACGCCTTCGCCAACGCCGACATCGAGTGGGGCGACGTCCCCGAGTACCTGTTCGCCGACCGGGTGATCGAAGCCGCCGGGAAAACGCTGCTGGTCACCGTGCTCGCCATGCTGCTCGGCGTGGTCCTCGGCATCGTGCTCGCGATCATGCGGCTGTCGGACAACCCGGTGACCTCGGCCTTCGCCAACCTCTACATCTGGTTCTTCCGCGGCACCCCGGTGCTGCTGCAGCTGCTGCTCTGGTACAACCTCGGCCTGGTCTTCCAGACCCTCAACCTGGGTCCGTTCTACAAGAACGAGATGACCGACGTCATGACGCCGTTCATGGCGGCGCTGCTCGGCCTCGGCCTGAACGAGGCCGCGTACATGGCCGAGATCGTACGGGCCGGCATCCAGTCGGTCGACGAGGGCCAGACGGAGGCGTCGCACGCGCTCGGCATGAGCCAGGGCAAGACGATGCGGCGCATCGTGCTGCCCCAGGCGATGCGGGTGATCGTGCCGCCGACGGGCAACGAGTTCATCAACATGCTCAAGACCTCGTCGCTGGCGATGGTGATCCAGTACACCGAGCTGACCTTCGTGGCGACCGAGATCTCCACGACCAGGCTGAACCCGATGGAAATGTACATCGTCGTCGCGATCTGGTATCTGGCGATGACCAGCGTGTTCAGCGTGATCCAGTACTACATCGAGCGGCACTACGCCAAGGGCTCCGTACGCCAGCTGCCGCCGACACCGTGGCAGAAGATCCGGCGCAGTGTCTTCTCCGGGCCGCGCCTGATGGGAACGAGGTGAGCGGCGCCATGACGGCAATGGTCAAGGCCGAGGGCGTACACAAGTCCTTCGGGCCCACCCACGTCCTCAAGGGCGTCGACCTGGAGGTCGCGCCGCGCGAGGTCTTCTGCGTCGTCGGCCCCTCGGGCTCCGGCAAGTCCACCTTCCTGCGGTGCATCAACCACCTGGAGAAGATCAACGCCGGCCGGCTCTACGTCGACGGCCACCTCGTCGGCTACCGGCAGCACGGCAACAAGCTCCACGAGCTGAAGGACAAGGAGGTCGCCGCCCAGCGCAGGGACATCGGCATGGTGTTCCAGCGCTTCAACCTCTTCCCGCACATGACCGCGCTGGAGAACGTCATGGAGGCGCCGGTCCAGGTCAAGCGGGAGTCCAAGGCCACGGCCCGGGAGCGCGCGATGCGGCTGCTGGACCGGGTGGGCCTCGCGGACAAGGCGGGCGGCTACCCGACGCAGCTCTCCGGCGGCCAGCAGCAGCGCGTCGCCATCGCGCGGGCGCTGGCGATGGAGCCCAAGCTGATGCTCTTCGACGAGCCCACGTCGGCGCTCGACCCGGAGCTGGTCGGCGAGGTGCTGGACGTGATGCGCGACCTCGCGGAGTCGGGCATGACGATGCTCGTCGTCACGCACGAGATGGGGTTCGCGCGGGAGGTCGGAGACGCGCTGGTGTTCATGGACGACGGCGCGGTCGTGGAGTCGGGGCACCCGCGCGACGTACTGACGAACCCGCAGCACCAGCGGACGAAGACCTTCCTGTCGAAGGTGCTGTGACGCTGCGCTCTGCGCGGCGGGTGCGTCGGTGGGGAGTCTGGGCGGTGGTGCCGGGAAGCGGAGGGGGCGGTTTTCCGGCCGGGCTCTCCCGCGGCTCCGGTGCCGCGCCGGAGGCGGGTGCGCGGACGAAGACCTTCCTGTCGAAGGTGCTCTGACGGGCGGCCCGCGGCCGTCCGGAGGGTGAGAAAGCTCGCTTGCCGGGGCGGGGGCTGGTACGGCCCCCGCCCCGCGGCGTAACTTCATGGTCATGTACGCCGCCTACGCCGCCCGCATCGACCGCGACGAGCCGCTGAACGGCCTGGAGTTGGGGGAGCGGCCGGCGCCGCAGGCCCCGCCCGGATGGGCCGTCGTCGACGTCAGAGCCGCCTCCCTCAACCACCACGACCTGTGGTCGCTGCGCGGCGTCGGACTCGGCGAGGACGCCCTGCCGATGATCCTCGGCTGCGACGCGGCCGGCGTCGACGCCGACGGCAACGAGGTCGTGCTCCACTCCGTCATCGGCCAGACCGGCCACGGGGTGGGCCCGGACGAGCCGCGGTCGCTGCTGACCGAGCGGTACCACGGCACGTTCGCGGAGCAGGTCGCCGTCCCGGCCTGGAACGTCCTGCCCAAGCCGAAGGAGCTGACCTTCGAGGAGGCCGCCTGCCTGCCGACGGCCTGGCTCACCGCGTACCGCATGCTCTTCACCCACGCGGGCGTCCGCCCGGGCGACTCCGTCCTGGTCCAGGGCGCGGGCGGCGGCGTCGCCACCGCCGCGATCGTCCTCGGCGCGGCGGCCGGGCTGCGGATGTACGCCACGAGCCGCGACGAGGGGAAGCGCAGGCGCGCCGAGGACCTCGGCGCCGAGGCCGCGGTGGAGCCGGGCACGCGGCTCCCGCGCCGGGTCGACGCGGTGCTGGAGACGGTGGGCGCGGCGACCTGGTCCCACTCCGTGAAGTCGCTGAGCCCCGGCGGCACGCTGGTGATCTCCGGTGCGACCAGCGGGCCGAACCCGCCGGCGGGGGAGCTGCAGCGGATCTTCTTCCTGGAGCTGAAGGTCGTCGGCTCGACGATGGGGAGCAAGGAGGAGCTGGCCGGCCTGCTGAACTTCTGCGCGGCGAAGGGCGTACGGCCGGTGATCGACACGGTGCTGCCGCTGGACCGGGCGCCGGAGGGGTTCGCGAAGATGGCCGGCGGCGACCTCTTCGGCAAGGTGGTCCTGACGCCCTGACGCCCTGACGCCCTGACGCCCGCCCCTCACGGCTGCTCGTCGCCGCCGGCGGCCCACCAGCCGGTGTCGCTGTGCTCCAGCCGGGGCTTGGCGCCGCCGCCGCGCGGGGCGGCCCAGCGGACGGCGTTGGCGATGACACGGCGTACATCCGGGTGGTGGTACACGGGATAGTCCTGGTCACCGGGGCCGAAGTAGAAGATCCTGCCGTGCCCGCGCCGGAAGGTGCAGCCGCTGCGGAAGACCTCGCCGCCGCTGAAGGAGCTGATGAAGACCAGCTCGTCGGGCACGGGGATGTCGAAGAACTCCCCGTACATCTCCTGCTGCTCGATCACGATCGGATGCGGCACCCCGGCGGCGATGGGGTGGGCCGGGTCGACCGTCCAGACCAGCTCGCGCTCGCCCACGCTGCGCCAGCGCAGGGTGCAGGTGGTGCCCATCAGCCGGGTGAAGATCTTCGACCAGTGGGCGGAGTGCAGCGCGATCAGGCCCATGCCGGCGAGCACCCGCCGGCGTACCCGCTCGACCACCTCGTCGGAGACCTCCCGGTGGGCCAGGTGCCCCCACCAGGTGAGCACATCCGTCTCCGCGAGCACCTCCTCGGTCAGCCCGTGCTCGGGCTCCGCCAGCGTCGCCGTGCGCAGCACGGCCGCCTCGCCCAGGTGTTCCGCGATCCCCTGGGCGACGGCACCGTGCATGCCGTCCGGGTACCGCTCGGCGACGCCGGCGTCCCGCTGCTCGTGGAGGCCTTCGCCCCAGACGGTGACGCGCAGGGCGGTCGGTGGCTTCGGCGACGGCATGGCATCTCCCTCGTGCCTGCACGAACAGGCAGAAAACTTTCGAAGCGGCGGTACGGAAGCTAGGCGGGCCCGTCCCGGACCGTCAACATCCCTGGCAGGAGCGGACCCGTGGCCGGAGTGGGGGGGAGTCGAGTAGGGTGCGGATGGCAGGGCGGACGAGAAAAAGTACCGTGCTGGGCACCGGAGTGTTCCGAAAGTTTGTCGGCAGGGCAGTGAAGGGATCGTGACCCGTACCAGGATGCCGCGACCCACGCTCGCGCAGATCGCCGAGACGGCCGGCGTGTCGGTCTCCACCGTCTCCAAGGTCCTCAACGGCCGGGACGACGTGTCGCGCGACACCCGCGCCAAGGTCGACTCCGCCCTGCGCGAGCACCGGTACCGGCGCCGCGGCGCCTCCCTGCACGAACCCGACGTGCGCTCCGTCGACCTCGTGATGAACGGCCTCGACGGGTCCTGGCCGGCGAGCGTCGCGAGCGGTCTTGAGGCGGCCGCGTACGAGGCCGGCGTGCACGTGGTGATCTCCGTGGCCCGGCAGGGCGCCACCGCGAACAACCACGCCGCGCAGGACTGGGTGGACCGCGTGCTGGAGCGGGACGGCGCGGGCGTCGTGCTCGGCCTCATCGAGCCCGCCCCCGACCAGCTCGCCCGGCTGCGGCAGGCGCAGGTCCCCATCGTCGTCATCGACCCGCTCAGCGACCCGCCGCCCGACGTGATCTCGGTGGGCACGACCAACTGGGCCGGCGCCTACGAGGCGACCACCCACCTGCTCGACCGCGGGCACCGGCGCATCGCGCTGGTGACCGGCCCCCCGCACCACCTCTACGCCCGCGCGCGCACCGCCGGCTACCGCTCCGCCATGGCGGCGGCCGGCGTGGAGGTGCTGCCCGAGCTGATCAGGCACGGGTCGTACGACCGGGCGAGCGGCGCGGAGCAGGTGCGGACGCTCTTCGCGGCGCCGGAGCCGCCGACCGCGCTGTTCATCTGCTCCGACCACATGGCCATCGGCGGGTACGAGGCCCTCGCCGAGGCGGGGCTGCGGGTGCCTGCGGACGTCAGCATCGTCGGCTTCGACGACCTGCCCGAGGCGCGCTGGGTCGCGCCGGCGCTGACGACGGTGCGCCAGCCTCTCAAGGACATGGGCGGCAGCGCGTTGCGCACGCTGCTGCGGCTGATGAACGGCGACGAGCTGGAGAGCCCCCGCGTCGAGCTGGCGACGACCCTGGTCGTACGCGACAGCACCGCCGTCCGCCGCTGACCCGCCCCGCGCGGCCTCCCGCCCCGGTCCCGAAAACTTCTTCGTATCGCCCGTGCGCGACGCCTTGACGGCCGCCACGGGCGGTTTCTATTGTCCGTGCGTACGACAAAGGTTGCGAAATTTTTTTAGTGGGGGAGGGTGAGCGGCTCATGACCTCCGAACGGCGGCGGGCTCTGGTGGTGCGCGGCGGCTGCGACGGCAGCCGTCCGGTGCAGACGACGAACCTGTTCCTTCCGTTCCTCCGCGAGCACGGCTTCGAGGTCCTGGTCGAGGATTCGCTGGAGGTCTACGAGGACGACGACCTGCTGCTGGCGACCGACCTGATCGTCCAGTGCTGGCGGCAGGGCGACATCACCTTCGGGGAGACCGCCGGGCTGATCGCGGCCGTCCGGGCGGGGACGGGCTTCGCCGGCTGGCACGGCGGCGTCGTCGACGCCTTCCGCGACGACCTCGACTACCAGCTGATGACCGGCGGGAAGTTCGTCATGCACCCGCCGGACCCCGGTCCGCACCGCGTCCACCTGGCGCCCGACCACGCCGACCACCCGGTCATCGCCGGACTGGACGACTTCGACGTGGACACCGACCTGTGCTGGACCCTGAACGACCCCCTGAACAACGTCCTCGCGACCGTCACCGTCGACCCCGACGACACGCGGCACCGGCCGGCCGCCATCCCCGCGGTATGGACCAGAACCTGGGGCAAGGGACGCGTCTTCGTCTCCACCGTCGGCCGCGACCCGCACGACTTCACGAGCCCGTACGTGCGCACCCTCACCGAACGGGGCCTGCTCTGGGCAAGCCGCTGACGGCGGCACCGCCCCGGCGGCCCCGGCTCCTCGCGCCCGCGGCGTCCTCCGCTGCCGTCCCCCCCCCCCCCGGGGAGGGCCGACGCCACCGGACGTACACACCCACCCCCCATAGGAGAGATTCAGGTGCAGAAGAGAAGAGCCGGCGGGGCCATCGCCCTGGTCGCCGGCCTCTTGGCGGCCTCCGTCAACTGGCTGGGCGCGACGGCCAGTCAGGCCAGCGAAGGCCGGGACCAAGCGGCGGCGGCCGAGTTCCAGCAGGTCACCCTCGCCAAGGGGGTGGCCGACACGGGCGAGCCGATGTCGCTCGCCGTGCTCCCGGACCGCTCCGTGCTGCACACGTCGCGAAACGGCGAACTGCGGCTGACGGACGCCGACGGCACCACCACCGTCGCGGGCAGGCTCGACGTCTACAGCCACGACGAGGAGGGCCTGCAGGGCGTCGGGGTCGACCCCGGCTTCGAGCAGAACCGCTTCATCTACCTGTACTACGCCCCGCCGCTCGACACCCCGGCCGGCGACGCGCCGGAGACGGGAACCGCCGCCGACTTCGCACCCTTCGAGGGCGTCAACCGCCTCTCCCGCTTCCGGCTGGCCGAGAACGGCACGCTGGACAAGGGCAGCGAGAAGACGATCCTCGACGTGGAGACCTCGCGCGGTCAGTGCTGCCACGTCGGCGGCGACATCGACTTCGACGACGAGGGCAACCTGTACCTGTCCACCGGCGACGACACCAACCCCTTCCGGTCCGACGGCTACACCCCGATCGACGAGCGCACCGACCGCAACCCCGCCTTCGACGCCCAGCGCTCCGCGGGCAGCACCGACGACCTGCGCGGCAAGATCCTGCGGATCAAGGTCAACGCCGACGGCTCGTACGACATCCCCGAGGGCAACCTCTTCGCGCCCGGGACCGCGAAGACCAGGCCCGAGATCTACGCCATGGGCTTCCGCAACCCGTTCCGCATCAACGTCGACAAGGGCACCGGCACCGTCTACGTCGGCGACTACGGCCCCGACGCCGGCGGAGCGGACCCCGCCCGGGGCCCCGGGGGCCAGGTGGAGTTCGCCCGCGTCACCGGGGCGGGCAACTTCGGCTGGCCGTACTGCGTCGGCGACAACGACCCGTACACCGACTACGACTTCGCCTCCGGCGCCTCCGGCCAGCCCTTCGACTGCGCCGCCCCCGTCAACGACTCGCCGCACAACACCGGGCTCACCGAGCTGCCGGCGGCCCAGCCCGCGTGGATACCGTACGACGGCGGCTCGCTGCCGGAGTTCGGCGAGGGCTCGGAGTCGCCGATGGGCGGGCCGGTCTACCGCGAAGCGGAGGCCGACCCGGAGTCGGCGGTGAAGTTCCCGGCGGAGTTCGAGGGCGACTTCTTCGCCGGCGAGTTCGGCCGCCGGTGGATCAAGCGGATCGAGCAGGGCGACGACGGCACCGTGCAGTCCATCAACGACTTCCCGTGGTCGGGCACCCAGGTGATGGACATGGCCTTCGGCCCCGACGGCGCGCTGTACGTGCTGGACTACGGCACCGGCTGGGGCAGCGGCGACGCCAACTCCGCCCTGTACCGGATCGAGCACATCAGCGGCGGCCGCTCGCCGATCGCCGTGGCGTCGGCCGACGTCACCTCCGGGCAGGCGCCGCTCGCGGTCCAGTTCTCCGCCGCGGGCACCTCGGACCCCGACAGCACCGACCTCACGTACAGCTGGGACTTCGGCGACGGCGCCACCTCCGACGAGCCGAACCCCGCGCACACCTATGAGGAGAACGGCGCCTACGACGCCACGCTCACCGTCACCGACCCCGGTGGGCTGACCGGCACCGCCAACGTGAAGGTCACCGTGGGCAACACCGCGCCGGTGGTGACGCTGGACCTGCCGCGGGACGGGCAGTTGTTCTCCTTCGGCGACGCCGTCCCGTTCGAGGTCACGGTCACCGACGCGGAGGACCCCGCGATCGACTGCTCCCGGGTGGAGGTCACCTACGCCGTCGGGCACGACTCGCACGCCCACGACATCACCTCGGAGAACGGCTGCTCGGGCACCATCCAGACCACCACCGACGGCGAGCACGACCCCCACGCCAACCTGTTCGGCAGCTTCACCGCCGAGTACACGGACGGCGGAAGCGGCGACCTGGGCCCGCTGACCGGCATGGACAACGCCCTCACGCAGCCCCGGCACCGGCAGGCCGAGCACTACACCGACTCCCAGGGGGTCGGGCTCTACGACAAGGCCCCCGCCCACGGCGGCAGGACCGTGGGCGACATCCACAACGGCGACTGGATCGCCTTCGAGCCGTACGTCCTGTCCGACGCCGCCAGGCTCACCGCCCGCGTCTCCTCCGCCGGCGCCGGCGGCACCCTGGAGGTCCGCGCCGGCGCCCCCGACGGCAGGCTCCTCGGCTCCGCCGAGGTACCGGTGACCGGCGACTGGGAGACCTTCGAGGACGTCACGGCGGACCTGTCCGGTGCCCCGGCGGGCACCACCAAGCTCCACCTGGTCTTCACCGGCACCGACGGTCAGTTCCTCTTCGACGTCGACGACTTCACGTTCACGACCGGCGCCCCGGGCCAGGACGAGGAGAACGTCCTCGTCTTCTCCAAGACCGCCGGCTTCCGGCACGACTCCATCCCCGAGGGCATCACCGCCATCGAGGAACTGGGGGCCGAGAACGGCTTCGCCGTCGACGCCACCGAGGACGGCGGCGCGTTCACCGCGGAGAACCTGGAGAAGTACGAGGCCGTCGTCTTCCTCTCCACCACCGGCGACGTCCTCGACGCCGACCAGCAGAAGGCGTTCGAGGACTACGTCGCCGCCGGCGGCGGCTACGTCGGCGTCCACTCCGCGGCCGACAGCGAGTACGACTGGGAGTTCTACGGCGGCCTGGTGGGCGCCTACTTCGAGGGCCACCCCGCGATCCAGGAGGCGACCGTCGAGGTCGAGGACCGGCACCACCCCGCCACCGAGCACCTGGGCAGGGAGTGGGTGCGTACCGACGAGTGGTACAACTACCGCACCAACCCGCGTGAGCAGGCCCACGTCCTCGCCACCCTCAACGAGTCCAGCTACTCGGGCGGCACCATGGGCGAGGACCACCCCATCGCCTGGTGCCAGAGCTACGAGGGCGGCCGGGCGTTCTACACCGGCGGGGGGCACACCAAGGAGTCGTACAGCGAACCCGACTTCCGCACCCACCTGCTCGGCGGCATCCGGTACGCCACTGGCGCGGTCGAGGGCGACTGCGGCGAGGAGTAGCAAGGTCGGGGAAGTGCCGTGAAGGCCGTGGGCGGAGGGCTGCCGTGCCCTCCGCCCACGGGCGCGTTCCGTGCGGGTTCGTCAACCACGATTGACAAGCGGTCGATGTCAACGTAGGTTGACGGCATGAGTGATGCAACCGAGCTTGCCGAGCGGGCCGGGGGCGCCGATCCCCGGGAGGGGCTCCGGGCCGTCGCCGCGCTGCGGCGGCTGCTGGAGCAGCTGGAGGCCGTGCAGGTGCGCAGCGCGCGCCAGCAGGGCTGGTCGTGGCAGGAGGTCGCGGCCGAGCTGGGGGTCAGCCGGCAGGCGGTACACAAGAAGTACGGGAGGCGCTGATGTTCGAACGGTTCACCAAGGCGGCCAAGGACCTCGTCCGCGGGGCAGCCGAACGCGCGGAACGGGCCGGCGACCCGTACATCACCACCGAGCACCTGCTCCGGCAGCTCCTCACCGCATCCGGAACCCCCGGGGCCGTCGTGCTCGCCGCGGCCGGCATCGACAGCGAGGAGCGGCGCGGCGCCGTCGAGCGGGACCTGAACGAGGCGCGGCGGCGGGGCGGGCTCACCAGGTCCGACGCCGAGGCCCTCGCCGGGATCGGCATCGACGTCGCCGAGGTCGTCGACCGCGTCGAATCCGCCCACGGCCGCGGGGCCCTGGCCAGGCCGCGGTCGTGGTGGAAGGGCCGTACGCGCTTCGACGGGGACGCCAAGAACGTGCTGGAGCACTCCCTCAGGGTGGCCACGGGGCGTGGCGACAAGGCCATCGGCGACGAGCACATCCTGCTCGCCCTCACCGCGGCCCGCGGCATCCCGGCCGAGGTCCTGGCCGACCACGGCGCGACGTACGCCGCCGTCGAGGCGGCGCTGCCGGCGGTGCAGCGGGCGGCGGTCGCCTCGGGGTAGAAGACGTGG
>NZ_BAAAPF010000076.1:0-23318 GCF_039531005.1 Streptomyces synnematoformans | reverse complement strand
GCCGACCGGAGTGAGGCGCACGTACGCTTCCGCGCCCGTGCCCGCGCGCCCGGCCCATGGTCCGGCCGCGGCCAGCTCGCCCGTACGCCCGTACGCCCGTACGCCCGTACGCCCGTTAAGCGTGCCCCGCGCGCGGCGCGCCACGGCACAGCCCCGCCGCTCAGCGGCCCTCCGCCGCGTCGGGCAGGCACGCCCCCACCAGCCACCCCCACCGCACCGCCTGCGCCCCGCCCTGGAACCGGCTCTCCGCGCCGAGGTGGGCCAGCAGCTCCGCCACCCGCCTGCTGTAGGTGCGCGGCGACACGTGCAGGTTGCGGCACGCGACCGTATCCGGTGTGCCGCGCGACAGTTCGGCGAGAACGGGTATCAGGTGCGCCGGCGGGGGATCGGGTAACCGGCGTAGGCCGTCGAGGACGAGTGTTCGGGAAGTCAGATCGCTCATGGCATCCAGCGAAACCGACGCCCATGGACACCCTGTGGACGGTGCGCCGAGGGCCGTCAATCCCCTGTCAATCGGGCTCCGCCGCAGGTGGCGCGGGTATGGCCGGGAATGGGCCGGTGGCGGTGGATGTGCCGGGTGCGGCAGACTGTGTGCGCGGGACTGGTTCAGGGGGTGGCGATGTCCGACGGTGCGCGCGGCGCCGGGTTACCCGGAGGGGGCCCGGAAGCGGGCGGCGGGCCGGTGCGGTTCGCCGTGCTGGGGCCCGTGCGGGTCCGGCGTGGCGGACAGCCCCTCGATACGGGATCACCGCAGCAGCGGGTCGTGCTCGCCGTGCTGCTGCTGCACGGCGGGCGGCACGTAGCCGTCGAAGAGCTGGTGGACGCCGTCTGGGGCGAGGACCCGCCGCGCGACGCCGTGGGGACGGTACGGACGTACGTCTCCCGCCTGCGCCGCGCCCTCGGCCCCGACGCGGACCTGCTGCGCGGCGAAGCGGGCGGCTACGCCGTACACCTGCGCGCCGGCGCGCAACTCGACGCGGAGACCGCCACCCGCCTCGCCGCCGAGGCCGACGCCGCGCTGGCGGCGGGGGAGCCGGAGCGGGCGCGGCAACTGCGTGGCGAGGCGCTGGCGCTGTGGGACGGCGAGCCGCTGGCGGGGCTGCCGGGCCCGTACGCCGAACGGCAGCGCACGCGGCTGGCGGAGTGGCGGCTGTCGCTGCTGGAGGGGCGGCTGGAGCTGGACGTCGAGGTGGGGCGGCGCGCGGAGGCGATCTCGGAGCTGACGGCGCTGACGGCGGCGTACCCGCTGCGGGAACGGTTCCGCGAGCTGCTGATGCTGGCGCTGTACCGCAGCGGCCGGCAGGCGGAGGCGCTGGCGGTGTACACCGACACCCGCCGCCAGCTCACCGACGAACTCGGCGTCGAACCCGGACCGGAACTGGCCGCGCTGCAGCAGCGCATCCTCCGCGGCAGCGACCAGCCGGCACCGGCACCCCTGCCCGCCGCCACCGGCGTGGCCCCCGCACAACTGCCCGCCACGCTGACGGACTTCACCGGCCGCGGCGCCGTGGTGGAGGAACTGGGCAAGCAGCTGGTGCAGGCCCCGCACATGGTGATGGCGGTGTCGTCGGTGTCGGGCATCGGCGGCGTCGGCAAGACGACACTGGCCGTGCACGTCGCGCACGCCGCCCGGGAGTCCTTCCCGGACGGCCAGCTGTACGTCGACCTGCAGGGCGCGGGCCCGTCGCCGGCGGAGCCCGCCGCCGTCCTGGGCTCGTTCCTGCGGTCGTTGGGCACCCCGGACGGGGAGATCCCCGAACCGCTGGAGGAACGGGCGGCCCTGTACCGCTCACTGCTCGCCGGCCGCCGCGTCCTAGCCCTCCTCGACAACGCCCGCGACGCCGCCCAGATCCGTCCCCTCCTCCCCGGAACGGAGGGCTGCGCGGCGCTGATCACCTCCCGGGTCCGGATGGCCCACCTCGTCGGCGCGCACCACGTCGACCTCGACGTGATGGACCCGGACGAGGCGCTGCTGCTGTTCACCCGCATCGTCGGCACCGAGCGGGTGGAGCCGCACCGCGCGGCGGCGATGGACGTCGTCGCGGCCTGCGGCTTCCTGCCCCTGGCGATACGCATCGCGGCCTCCCGGCTGGCGGCGCGGCGTACGTGGACGGTGGCGGTGCTGGCGCGGAAGCTGTCCGACGAGCACCGGAGGCTGGACGAGCTGCGGGTGGGCGACCTGGCGGTCAAGGCCACCTTCGAGCTGGGCTACGGCCAGCTGGAGCCGGAGCAGGCTCGCGCCTTCGGCCTCCTCGGCCTCGTAGACGGCCCGGATATCTCCCTGAACGCCGCCGCGGCCGTCCTCGACCGCGACGAGGACGACACCGAAGAACTCCTCGAAACCCTGGTCGACACCAGCCTCCTGGAGTCCGCGGCCCCCGGCCGCTACCGCTACCACGACCTGCTGCGGCTGTTCGCCCGCACCTGCGCAGAACGCGAAGAGCCGGCGACCGAACTGCACGCGGCCCAATCCCGCCTGCTCGACTTCTACCTCGCGACTGCCGCCCGCGTGTACGAACTGGGCCGCCCCGGGGACACCCTGATCAGCCACCTGACCCAAGTAACTCGCGAGGGTCTGGACTTCGACAACCACCGCACCGCCCGGGACTGGCTCTTCAGCGAGGCCGAATGCCTGCTGGCCGCCGTCCGCCAATTCGCCCAGGGCGACTCACTCCCGTACACCGTCGCCCTGTTGCTCGCCGCCAAAGACCTCGCGGAATCCGGCCTGTACTCCCCCCGGTTCGTACGCCTCGCCGCGGAGACCCTGGAGGCCGCCGAACAGACCGAAGACATCCGCAGCCAAGCCCGTGCCCACGTCGTCCTGGCGGCGGCCCGAGCATTCACGGGGCATTTCGAACGGTCGCGTGAGCATGCAACTCGGTCCCTTCACCTCGCAGGCGCCTGCGGAGACATCTGGGTATGCGGTGAGGCCGCGAACGAGCGCGGGCTGACGGCGTCGGTCCTGGGACGCCACGAGGAGGCCCGGCAGTACTTGGACGAGGCTCTGGCCGCCTACCGGGAGGACGGGAACCTCGACGGGGAGTCCTGCGCGCTGAGCAACCTCGCCCGCGTCCACATCGACATGGGCTCGATTCCCACCGCAATCGAGCTGGCGGAGCAGACCGTCGAACTCGACCGGAAGTCGAATGCACTGCTGCGCCTGGCATGCAGCAGATACGCCCTGGCCATCGCACTCAACTGCGCCGACCGGCACGACGACGCACTCACCCAACTGGGCTTGGCCGTCGAGATCTTCCGGGAGAACCGCATGGATCTGTGGGAGGGTCTGGCCTATTTCCGCATGGCACAGGTCCTTCTCGCCCTGCACGAGCCGGGAGAGTCGGCCACTTACGCCGAGAAGGCCCTGTCCCGGTTCCGCGGCATCGGCGGCGACTGGCACCGCGGCGGTGCACTGACCGTACTCGGCCGTGCCCTCGGCGAACTCGGCCAATCGGACCGGGCGCAGGCATGTCTGTCCGAAGCCCGGGAGCTTCAGGAATCCGGCTCGACGCGGGCGCAACACGGCTGAGGCCGAAGGGCTCGGCAGGCGGGGTAGGTTCAGTCGGGGCCGATGGTGGCCAGCAGCGCGCTCACCTCGGCGACCTCCGCGAAGTCCGCCTTCTGCAGGAGGGCGAGTGCTTCGGTGCAGCAGGCGCGTGCGCGGCCCCGCTGGTCCATCAGCAGCAGCGTACGGGCCAGCAGGGTGAGGACGACGCCGCGGTGCCAGTCGCCGCCGATGCCGCGGAGCTGGGAGAGGGCCTTCTCGGCGAGCTTGGCGGCCTCAGCCGGCCGCTGGGCAGCCAGGTGCGCCTCGGCCATCCGGAACCGGGTCATGCCGCACCAAAGGTGCATCCGGTTCTCGCGGAAGAGCTTCAGCGCCGCGTCGAGCTCTGGGAGCGCGTCGTCCGGCCGACCCGCCACGGTGAGAATGATGCCGAGGGCGTACATGCAGTTGGCCATCCGGAAGCTCGCGCCGAGCCTGTGGTGGATGACCAAAGCCTGCTCCGCGAGTTCGACGGCGAGCGTCGTCCGGCCGGCGTCGCCGTGCACACGCGACAGGTTGGCCATCGCGCTGCTCTCGCCCAACAGGTTTCCGTCGGCGCGGTAGACAGCGAGGGCGTCCTCCAAATGGATTGCGGCGTCGGCGCAGTGTCCCTGGAGGTTGGCGATGATGCCCAGGTCGGAGGCTGCGTGGCCGTGCACGACCGGATCTCCGGTTGCGCGCGCCAGCCGCATGGCCTCCGCGGCATGCTTGTCGGCCTGTTCGAAGCGTCCGGAGTCGATGTACGAAGCCGACAGCACGTCGTGTGCCCGGCCCTCGCTGCGGAGGTCGCCCAGGTTCTGGGCGGCCTTCAGCAGGTGGCCGGCGATCTGCGTGAACTGGCGCGAGTACATGCCGGACTCGGCCAGGTCGACGGTCACCATCAGCAGGTCGACGGCACGGGCGAGGGTTTCTTTTCCTACGAGCTGGCGCGCGGTGGCCAGCAGGCACTCCACCTCGCCCAGACGCCAGTCCTGCGCGGTGTGCCGGTCGGCGAAGCGCAGGCCCCGGTACGCGACCGGGGCGAGGTGCGAGGTGAGGGTGTCGCCGGGGCGGTCCAGTTCGTACACCTGCGCCGCCGTCGCCAGGTAGAAGTCCAGCAGGCGGGACAGGGCGGCCTCGCGCTCCGTCGCCGGCTCCTCGCGTTCCGCGCAGGTGCGGGCGAAGAGGCGGAGTAGGTCGTGGTAGCGGTAGCGGCCGGGGGCTGCGGATTCGAGGAGGCTGGTGTCGACGAGGGTTTCGAGGAGTTCTTCGGTGTCGTCTTCGGGGCGGTCGAGGATGGCGGTGGCGGCGTGGAGGGAGATGTCGGGGCCGTCGACGAGGCCGAGGAGGCGGAAGGCGCGGGCTTGTTCGGGTTCGAGTTGGCCGTAGCCGAGTTCGAAGGTGGCCTTGACCGCCAGGTCACCGACGCGGAGTTCGTCCAGGCGGCGGTGTTCGTCGGACAGCTTGCGGGCGAGGACGGAGACCGTCCAGGTGCGGCGCGCCGCCAGCCGGGAGGCGGCGATGCGTATCGCCAGGGGCAGGAAGCCGCAGGCGGCGACGACGTCCATCGCCGCGTCGCGTTCCGGGGTCACACGGCGGGTGCCGACGATGCGGGTGAAGAGCAGCAGGGCCTCGTCGGGGGCCATGACGTCCAGGTCGACGTGGTGGGCGCCGGCCAGGTCCGCCGTCCTCGCCCGGGAGGTGATGAGCGCCGCGCAGCCTTCGGTGCCGGGGAGGAGGGGGCGTATCTGGGCGGCGTCGCGGGCGTTGTCGAGCAGGGTGAGGACCCGGCGGCCGGCGAGGAGTGAGCGGTACAGTGCCGCCCGTTCCTCCAAGGGTTCGGGGATCTCCGCGTCCGGGGTACCCAGGGAGCGTAGGAACGAGCCCAGGACGGCGGCCGGCTCCGCGGGCGACGGGCCCGCGCCCTGCAGGTCCGCGTACAGCTGGCCGTCGGGGAAGGAGTCGCGCGCGGCGTGGGCGACGTGCACGGCCAGTGTCGTCTTGCCGACGCCGCCGATGCCCGACACCGACGAGACCGCCATCACCATCCCGGACGACTGCTCCAGCTGCTTGCCCAGTTCGTCCACGAAGTCGTCCCGCCCGGTGAAGTCGGCCAACCGGGCCGGGAGCTGGGCAGGCGACAGCCGCGTGGTCGTGGCGGCTACGGGTGCCACGGGTTGCTCACCTCCCCGGAGGATCCGGTGCTGCAGCTCCGCCAACTTCGGGCCGGGTTCGACCCCTAGTTCATCGATCAGGAGCCGCCTGCTGTCTGTGTAGACAGCCAGCGCCTCCGCCTGCCGGCCGCTGCGGGACAGCGAGAGCATCAGCAGCTCGCGGAACCGTTCCCGCAGCGGGTACGCCGCCGTCAGCGCCGTCAGCTCCGAGATCGCCTCGGCGTAGTCGTGCGCCTCGATGTCGAGCGCCAGCCGGCGCTCCAGCAGCGACAGCCGCCACTCCGTGAGCCGCGCCCGCTCCGTCTCGGCGAACGCCCCGGGCAGCCCGGCGAGCGGTTCGCCGTCCCACAGCCCGAGCGCCTCGCGGAGAAGCGATCGGGCCTTCTCCGTCTCCCCGCGTTCTGCCGCAGCGTCGGCCAGGGCGACGGCCTCTTCGGCGACCGCCGTGTCCGATACGGCACCGGCCCCCGGACGCAGCACGTAGCCGCCGGCCTGGCCGCGGATGAGGTCCGCGTCCGGGCCGAGCGCCTTGCGCAGCCGCGAGACGTAGGTCCGTACCGTCCCCACGGCGTCGCGCGGCGGGTCCTGGCCCCAGATGGCGTCGACCAGGTCGTGCGTGGTGGCGTGGTGGCCCGAGGTGAGCAGCAGCGCGGCGAGCACGGTGCGCTGCTGCGGCGGACCGATGTTGATCGGCGTGGTGCCCCGCCAAGCAGCCAGCGGCCCGAGCAGACCGAAGTACAGCAATCCGTGGGCATCGTCGGCCTCGTAAGTCGACGGTGTCCGTTGACGCTCGGCCATGCCCCGCCCCTCCTGGTCCCCGCAGCCCTGTTCGACAGTCTGCCGTGGTGTGTGACGCCGTGTCATCAGCGTCGGAGGGCGCCGCAGGAAGCTGACGGTAAGACGTGTCCGGCAAGGGGCCCACCCGGTCAGGTCGAGATGTGGTGGCGCCTCGACGACGCCAGGATGCGGCTAGGGGAGCACGTGAGATTCGCTCCGTAGCAAGGGAAGGCCCGGCCGCAGCAGTCCCCATCTTGCTGCCGCGACCGGGCCGTTTCGGCCCCCCCTCGGGCCGGTCCGTGACGCCAATCAGGGCCTGTGGTTGTCGAGCGGCTTGAAGGTGTCCTCGTCATCGTCCTTCGACGGGGCATCCGCCAGCGTCGGCTCATCGACGTCAGTCGGCTCGATCTTGCGCGGTGGTACGATCCTGAGTTTCTCCCGCTCCACTTCGGACTCTGTCGACTTCTTTTCCGGCATCGTGCTCCCCTGTCTGTGCCGTGGGCGTTCCGCAGCCGCCCGTCCGGCGACTCCCCCGCGGATCGCCGGACGGGCCTGCGTGGCCGCTCTCCCCGATCGTGCCGGGGGAACGGCCCCGCGTGACCCGCCATTCCCCCGACGTGACGAGCCACTGACAAAGAGCATGACGGCTGGTGATAAACGTCCGATGAACGACTTCGTGTAGAGGACGTTCAAGCGGTCGTGGCGGGTTCCAGGAGTGCACGTACGTCTGCGGCTTCTGCCGAGTTCGTCTTCTCGTGCAGCATCGCTGCCTCGCTCCAGCACGCCTGAGCTCGCCCTTGTTGCCCGATCTCGTGCAGGCTCCGGCCAAGGGCCGTGAGCACCTGGGCGCGGTGCCAGTCGCCGCCAATGCCGTGTAGCCGCGTGAGCGCCTGCTCGGCAAGTGTGGCTGCCTGGGTGGGCTGATGGGCGGTGAGGTGCGCCTCAGCCATACGGAACTGGGTCATGCCATACCAGAGGTGCATGCCGTTCTCGCGAAAGAGCTTCAGCGCTGCGTCGAGTTGCTCAAGTGCATCGCCCGCTCGGCCCGCACCGGTGAGGATGATGCCCAGGGCGTACATGCAGTTTGCCATCCGGAAGCTAGGGCCGAGTTTGTGGTGAATGGCAAGTGCCTGCTCCGCGAGGTCGACGGCTAGCGTCGGTCGCCCGGCATCGCTGTGCATCCGTGAGAGGTTGCTCAGCGCGCTGGCCTCGCCCGACAGGTTTCCGTCGGTGCGGTATGCGACGAGCGCGTCCTCCAAGTGGATAGCGGCGTCGGCCGAACGCCCCTGCAGATCGGCGATGATGCCACGGTCGGAGGCGGCGTGGCCGCAGATGACCGGATCTCCGCTTGCGCGCGCCAGGCGCATGGCTTCGGCGGCGTGCTTGTCGGCCTGTTCGAAGCGGCCGGAGTAGATGTGCGAGGAGGCCAGCACGTCATGTGCCCGGCCTTCGCTGCGAGTGTCGCCCAAGCGCTGAGCGGCCTTCAGCAGGTGGCCGGCGATCTGCGCAAACTGGTGCGAGTACGTGCCGGACTCGGCCAGGTCGACGGTCACCACCAGCAAGTCGGCGGCGCGGGCGAGGGTGCGTTCGCTGGCGAGCTGGCGCGCTGTGGCCAGCAGGCAGTTCGCCTCGCCCAGGCGCCAGTCCTGTGCGGTGTGCCGGTCGGCGAAGCGCAGGCCCCGGTACTCCACTGGGGCGAGGTGCGAGGTGAGGGTGTCTCCGGGGCGGTCCAGTTCGTACACCCGCGACGCCGTTGCCAGGTAGAAGTCCAGCAGGCGCGACAGCGCCGTCTCGCACTCCTCCGCGGGCTCCTCGCGCTCCGCGCAGTCGCGGGCGAACAGCCGCACCAAGTCGTGGTAGCGGTAACGGCCCGGGGCCGCCGACTCCAGGAGGCTGGCGTCTACCAGGGCTTCCAGCAACTCCTCCGCGTCTTCCGCCGTGCGGTCGACGATCGCCGCTGCCGCCGTGATCGAGATGTCCGGGCCGTCCGCCAGCCCCAGGAGGCGGAACGCGCGGGCCTGTTCCGGTTCGAGCTGGCCGTAGCCCAGTTCGAAGGTGGCCTTGACCGCCAGGTCGCCCACCCGCAGCTCGTCCAGCCTCCGGTGCTCGTCCGACAGCTTCCGCGCCAGCATCGACACCGTCCACGTACGCCGCGCCGCCAGCCGGGAGGCCGCGATGCGAATGGCCAGAGGGAGGAAGCCGCAGGCGGCGACGACGTCCATGGCCGCGTCGCGTTCCGGGTCCACGCGCTCCGCGCCGACGATGCGGGTGAAGAGGAGGAGGGCCTCGTCGGGGGCCATGACGTCGAGGTCGACGTGGTGGGCGCCGGCCAGGTCCGTCATCCTCGTCCGGGACGTGATCAGCGCCGCGCAGCCCTCCGTGCCGGGCAGGAGGGGGCGGATCTGGGCGGCGTCGCGGGCGTTGTCGAGGAGGGTGAGGATGCGGCGGCCGGCGAGGACCGAGCGGTAGAGGGCGGCGCGTTCGTCGACCGGTTCGGGGATGTCCGCGTCCGGGGTGCCGAGGGCGCGCAGGAACGCGCCCAGGACCGCCGCCGGTTCCGCCGGGGACGGGCCCGAGCCCTGGAGGTCCGCGTACAGCTGGCCGTCCGGGAAGGACTCCCGGGCGGCGTGCGCGACGTGGACCGCGAGGGTGGTCTTGCCGACGCCGCCGATGCCCGACACCGACGACACCGCCATCACCGTGTCCGGCGCGTTCGCCAGCTCCTTGCCCAGCTCCTCCACGACGCCGACGCGGCCGGTGAAGTCCGCCACGGTCGCGGGCAGCTGCGCGGGGCGTACGACCCGGAACGGGGCGTCGCCCGCCAGGGGTTCCGCCTTCGGGGCGGCCAGCTCCTCGTCGGCCTGGAGGATGCGCTGCTGCAGTTCGGCCAGCTCCGGGCGGGGGTCGACGCCCAGTTCGTCCTGGAGCAGGCGGCGGGTGTCCGCGTAGACCGCCAGGGCCTCCGCCTGCCGGCCGCTGCGGTAGAGCGCGAGCATCAGCAGCTCGCGGAACCGTTCCCGCAGCGGGTGGCCCGCGGTCAGCGCGGTCAGCTCGGATACGGCCTCGGCGTGCCGGGCGGCGTCGAGGTCCAGCTCGATGCGGTGCTCCAGCAGGCTCAGGCGCTGCTCTTCGAGGCGGTCGCGGTGCCAGTCGGCGTACGGGCCCGGCACGCCGGCGAGGGGCTCGCCGGTGAACTGCGCCACGGCGGCCGCGTACGACTCCCGCGCCGCCGCGGCGTCGCCCGCCGCCGCGGCGTCCTCCGCGGAGCGGGTCAGCTGCTCGGCGACGGCGAGGTCGACCTCGGTGCCGTGGGCCCGGATCGCGTAGCCGCCGGCCTCGCTGACCAGCGCGTCGGCGCCGAGGGTCTTGCGGAGCCGGGAGGCGTACGTACGCAGGGCGGACAGCGCCCGCGGGGGCGGGTCCTCGCCCCAGATGCCGTCGACCAGCTCCTGGGCCGTGGCGGTACGGCCGCCGCGCAGCAGCAGCGCCGCGAGCATCGCCCGCTGCTGCGGCGTACCGACCGGGAGGGACTCCTCGCCGCGCCACGCACGGACGGGACCGAGCACGGCGAAGCGCAGCGCACGTGTCTCGTTCTCGTGGGCCATGGCCGCCCCCTTCCCCGGTCCCGCTGATTCCAGATAGCCAAGTCTGCCCTGCCGGGGGTGTTTTAGTCAGCAACGACAGCGCTCCGGCTGGGCCAATGGCCCAGCAAGTGGACGTTTTTCGGCCTTCGGGAGCACACCCCGCGCAACGCCGTGGAGCGTGAACCTCGCTGTGCGCCCCCGGCTACGCACCCCGGGTGAGCTGACGCGGCGTCAGGGCAGGGCGGTGCGGAGCCCGTGCAGAACACCTTGGCGAAGACGATCACGGTGGCAGACCGTAGCGGCCAAACACGTCGTCTTCGCCAGATCGGCTGAATGTTATACGTCCGGTAGCTGTCCTGCCTGTTCGGGCAGAGCCGAAACGGGGTGCGTCGCCGCTCTCCACCGGCCACCTCCCGGCCCCGCCGCCGGCCTCAGCGGCCCAGCCAGACCGGGTTCGTCAGCGCCGCCATCGCCCCCGGCAGCCCGCTCGCCCCGCCGTCCGCCGCCGGGTGGCGGACCTCCGCGCGGACGAACGCCGCGTACGACGGCGTCGTGCGCCACTCCACCGTCCCCGCGCCGTCCGGCAGCGTCGTGGCGTACAGCTGGCCCTCGTCCGTCATGAAGCGGACCTGCGCCTGGGCCGGGCCGCCGGTGACTTTCAGCCGCACCGTCACCCGCGCGTCCGACGCCGCGCGCAGCCGCTGCCCGATCCCCGCGTGCTCGCCCCGCGGGCCCGACGCTGTGAACTCCACGTCCACGTCCGCCGACTCGGCCAGCCAGCTCCGGCCCGCCCGCAGGCCGGCCAGCACCGCCTGGCGGGACAGGTCCTCGGCGTGCACCACGGTCTGCGGCAGGCCCACGACCTGTCCCTCGCGGTGGGCGTCGCTGTTGCCCACCGCCGGCACCCAGTCGGTCCGCCCGTCCGGCCCCCCGCCGCCCCGGCCCCCGCCCCGGCCGCCGCCACGGCCACCGTGCCGACCGCCGCCCTCGCGGCCCGCCGTCAGCGCGTTGTCCCACGCCGCCAGCGCCAGCTCGTCGTCCGCCGTCCACGGCCCGTTCCACACCTCGACCGCGTCCGCGCCCCCGTAGCCGAACTTCCACTGGCAGCCCACGAACGGGCAGTTGGGGTGCGCCGGCACGACCAGCCCGCCGGCCGCGTGGATCTGCCGCACGTAGCGCGGATACGCGTCGTCCCGGGCCCGGTAGCGCCAGTCGACGAACACGCCCGGATCGACTCCGACCGCCAGGTAGTGCCCGTTGCGCGTGGTCACCTCCTCGCCACACAGCACCAGCAGGTCGTCGCCCCACAGACCCTCCCACGCGGCGTGCCCGGAGGACGTGTTGTGCTCCGTCGTCGTGAGGAAGTCCAGCTTCGCCGCCCGCGCCGCCGCCGCGGTCTCCGCGGGCGTACGGGAGCCGTCCGAGTGGACGGTGTGCAGGTGGCAGTCCCCGCGGTACCACGCCTGGCCGCGGCCCTTCGCCCGCTCCGGCGGGAACCGCGGCGGCGCGGTCGCGCCGGAGGGCCCGTAGCGCAGGGTGATCGTCACCTCGTAGTCGAGGCCCTGCGGGGCGACGGTGTACGGGCCGAGCACGACGTGCCAGCGGCCCGCCCGCACCGGCCCCGGCAGGTACGCGGGTGTCGTCGCCGCCCGGTCGGCGCTGATCGCGAACTCCGTGCGGAAGCCGCCCGACCAGCCGCGGAAGCCCCGGCCGCCCGCGCCCGTGCCGCGCTCGTCGAAGATGCCGATGTCGAGGGCGTTGCCCGTCGTGCCCGCGGGGACCTGGGGGCGGTCGTAGTCGTACGCGACGTGGATCTCGCGCACTCCGCGCGGCACGTCGACCGGCAGGTAGACGAAGTCCGGCGCGCCCGGCTCCAGATGCCCGGTGACGGTCCGGCTGTCCTCGCCCCGGCCGCCACCGGCCCCGGCCCCGGCGCCCTCCTCGCCGTCCGCCGCGTGCGCGAAGCTCACGGGGGCGAGCGTCACGGCCCCGGCGGTGGCCGCCGAGAGCTTCAACAGGTCGCGTCTGTCCACGGGTGCGGTCCCTTCGCGTGGGGTCATCGCTGAGACGGTGCTACACCGGTCCTATCCGCGGGTGACGCGGAAGGGAACAGCGCGGGACGGCTGGGACGGACGCCGCCGGGCGTACGGACAGGGACGGGGTGGGAGGCGGGGGCGGCGTCAGCGCCGGTGCCGCGGCCGGAACCGGCTGACGGCGCTCGCGGTCCTGGCCGTCAGAAAGTGCACGGCGGCCAGGAGGACGATCCCCAGGAGCACCGGGCTCCCCCCCCGCCCGCGCTCCCCGTGCCGCCGGTCGTGCCGGTGGTGCCGGTGCCGGACGTGGACCCCCCGGAGAACGTCGTCGTTCCGGCCCCCGAGGTCGCGCCCACCGTCGACCCGGCGTTCCCGCCCGGGTCGACGTACCGACCGGCCGCACTGCTCGCGCCGCCGACGCTGCCGCCGGACGACCACTGAACCCCGCCCACGAGCCGACCCAGTGATCGCGGTCGACGGCAAGACGCTCAGAGGCTCCCGCACCCACAACCGGCCGGCCACCGCGCTGATCGCGGCGATGACCCATGACGGCGACGTCCTCGCCCAGACACAGATCCACGGCAGGAGCAACGAGATCCCGGCTTTTGCCCCGCTCCTGGAAGGCATCGACCTGGAAGGGTCCGTGATCACCGCGGACGCCCTGCACGCCGAGCATGACCACGCTTCCTACCTGCACGAACGCGGCGCCCACTATCCGGCCGTCGTCAAGAGGAACCACCCCACGCTGCACGAACGGACCTGCAGGCTGACCTGGCGCGACATCCGCCTGGACCACTTCGACCGCAACCCGGGCCCACCACCGCGACGAGATTCGCAGCTTGAAGACAGCCGCGTTCGCGCACCTGGACTACCCACACGCCCGCCAGGCCCTTCAAGTCGTCCGCTGGAGGCGGGACCTGGGCTCCGGCAAACTGACGATCGAGCGGATCTACCTGGTCACCAGCCTGCCGCCCGGCACAACCACCGGCATGGAACTCGCCACATGGATCCGCGGCCACCGGAAGCTCGAAAACCAGCTCCGCCATGTCCGGGACCGCACCTTCCGCGAGGGCGCGTCGAAGATCCGTACCCGCCACCTGCCCCCCGCATCATGGACGGCCTGCGCAACCTCGCCATCGGCGTCCACCGCTAGGACGGCCACACCAACATCGCCGCCGCCCTCCGCCGAACCAGCCGGCACCGCCAGTGGTCCTTCACCGCCCTCGGACTCACCTGACGAACCCAGACACAAGATCACTTCTCAAAGACCCTGGGTGCTGTCCGCCTCGCCACCCTTGTGGAGATTATCTGCCGCCGCTGGAAGATCGAGGAGACTTTCCAGCTTGCCAAGGGCTTCACCGGCCTCGACCAGTGCCAGGTCACCTGCTGGAACTCCTGGATGCGCTGGTCGCTGTTCTCCCTTATCGTCTCGGCCGTCCTCGCACTCACCACCGCCGCCACGACCACGGCCGCATCCGGCCGGAAGAATCCGTCTCATCCCGCTGACCTGCACAGAACTCGTCCGGTTCGTCCGGGCTCACATGTCCCAGTCTCAGTCTCCAGGCGTCCACGATCAAGGGGAAGGTTCAGCTGCCGTGGCTGACCCCAGCCTGACGGACACGGCCGCGGCAGCAGCTCGTTGCGGTGTACTGGGAGGTGGCGACATTACGCCAACCTTCCTTGAACTGCCTGACATGCATTCAACATGGGCGGTAGTTTCAACTCAAGGCAATACGCCAGGCGTGCGTGCGCCAATTCGATCACCCGGTGGGTACTGCCAAGGTGCGGTTCGAGTTAATGGTGCAACGCGTCGTTCATCCAACACAGGGAGGGGCGGATTCTTGGGGAAGCAGTGGGTGAGATGTTTTCTCGGCACGTTATCGGTGGCGGTTATTGCGCCGATACTGGTGCCTGCGCCGCCCGCTGGAGCGGCTTCGTCGTCGCCCAGCGCGATCATCAGCTATACATCTGACCGGTGCAGCGCGAGCAAGGCGTGTTTCGCGATGTTCTACAACAGCAAGAACCATGGTTCTCAATTCATAAGCGGCTGCTTCATCACCAACCGGTCGCTTTACAGTCATTTCGGCCACACTCGGCACACGGAGGGCGGTCTCAGAGACATACGCTACCAGTTCAGCCGAAGCCGAATATGGGAGACCTCCAGCGGGGTTGGCCATAGGTGTGACGGGTCTGGTGGCGGACAGAAAATTAAGAACAACGTGGCGGGTGCAGTGAACAGGGACTCCCGGGCGCATCGGATCTACTACAACACCGGCTACAAGGGCGTCTACCAGACCTTCCCTTCGCCGAGCAGCAAGAACCTCATGTCCTCGCTGAAGAACGACAACGCCAGCAGCAAGAGGTTGTGATCGGCATGCGACGTACGCTTTACGCTGTTGCGGCGGTTTCCGTTTCTCTGCTGGCCGGCTGCGGTGGCCAAGAGAGCGGGAGGCCAGATGCGGTGGTCCCGGAAAGGGCCGGAGAGCAGGCCCGGCCGCAGGGCGCCACGGTGGTGCAGGAGGACTGGCCGCCGGCAGTCCCGGCCAGTGGGCTGACTAAGGGCATGGTGCTGCCGCTGGAGAAGTACATGGTGACCTACGCCGAGGAGATGGCAGTACAGGAGGCCCGGGACAACATCGAGCTTCTGTGCATGCGGCGATTCGGCTTCTCCGACTGGGCGACCGAGCCGATCGGAACCTCACCGCCCCCGGCAAGCACCGCAGCGAACATGCCTCGACGCTACGGACTCACCGATCTGGCGGTGGCCAGGCAGTACGGCCAGCACCCGCCGGAGACCGGTTCCGAGAGCACTCCTCCGGCTTCGCGCGAAGATCCGGCCGCCCTCGCGGTCTACGAGGGCGTGAAAAAGGACGGCACGGAACTCAAGTCCTACAATGACCGAACTGTCCCCGAGGACGGCTGCCTGGGCGAGGTGCAGAAAACCCTCCCCAACATCGACCCCACCCTGGTCGAAGAGCTCAATGCACGGAGCTTCACGGAATCCCAGGGAGTCCCAGCCGTACGCGAGGCCATGGACGTGTGGTCGTCGTGCATGAACGTTCGGGGCTTCGACGTGGCGAGCGTCTGGGATGTCGAGAATCTCTACGACGAAACTACCACGAGCGCTTCTCAGGATGAGATCCGGTTGGCGGTGGCAGAAGTCGAGTGCAAGCAGCAGTCCGATTTGGTAGGTGTGTGGTTCAGGGAAGAGTCAGCGATCCAGGAACGGCTGATCACTGAGAACAAGGAGCCGCTGGAACTCGCCCAAACGATACGGCAGGAAGCCCTGACGGACGCGCGCAAGGTCAACGCACGGTTCAACTGAGGCCCAAGGCCGGCCAGCCAGACAGGAGAGGCAGGCTACTCCGCTGTTGGACTCGGAAAAAAGATGGGTGCGTACGCACCCGGCGTGGGCTGGTCACGCGCCACCGCCCCGGCGATGGCGTGTGACCGGCGCGCTGGCACAGCAGTCACGAACATGACAGGGAGATAACTTGCGACCATTCAGACAGTTACGCGCCGCCTCGGCGGCCTTCGCCGCCTCGGCGGCCCTGACCGCTGGCCTGTTAGGCAACTGGGCTGGCCCTGCCACCGCAGCTACCGCCGGCAATCCAGGCCCGGCCGCCCACCATACGAGCGACCCGGCCCCGAAGGGCATCCCTGAGGACAAGCGCACCAAGATACTCGGCGCCGACTACGCCACCTCTGAAGATGTGGCAGTGACAACCAGCGCAGATGCCACTGGCTTCCACATCCTCACCGCGGCTAGAGCTGACGGCTACGCCTGGAAGACCGTCGCCTCCCTATCCGAGCCTGGATTTGATACAGACACTTGGATCGGCAACATCTGTGTCACCGGCTCTGGCAAGCGCGCTGTGGTCGTGTACGCGCCGCGGACTTTCACCAACGAGGCAGAGCTGATGGCCCGCGGCGGCTTCACTGCTGTCGTAGACCTGACCACGGGGAAGGTGACCAAGCTCAACCTGCAGGCGTCACTCTCGTACTACAACCCCGGCTGCGGAGCCGGCGAGACGGCGGTGCTGACCCAGTCTGGGGGCGAGGACAAGCCCGCCACCCGCCTCGTCGAAGTCAGCACGACCCGTGGCCAACTCGCGTCCCCCGTTACCGTAAAGGGACAGCTGACCTCCGCCGTGCCGACCAAGGATGGAATTATTGCGGCGGCTAGCGGCTACCTCGTCACCGTCGATTCGGGCGGCACGACCAAGACACTGGCTGCGACTCGTGCGGTGCCCTACCGGCTCACCCCCGACGCAGGCGGCGGGCTGACCTACCTGGAGAAGGCCCGGAACGCCAGGACCACCGTGAAACATCTCCCTCCCGGCTCTGTCGTCAGCGCGGGCACGCCCCGCGTGCTGGCCACGGGGCCGCGCACCGATACCGGGCTGACGCGGGCAGCTTCTGGGGAGGTGTTCATCACCGGCGCCACTGAGAGGACCGGCCGATTGCCTACGGCGATCACCCACGCCCCCGGCACGCCGGCCCGTAGTCTCGCATCCACCGCCGGCGACGCACTGGTGACCGACACGGTGTGGGCGGATGGAAAGGACAGCCGAATCTCGGCAGCGGAGGCGACGCGACCGCGACCGGTGAACATCAACGTGCAGCTTCTTGACACCCCCGAGGGCGATCGGCCGAGCCGGGAGTTCACCGTCACCCCCGGTACCCCGGCGAGCGTCCATGCGGCCGACGGATCCGCGATGTCCACGGCCCTGCTACACGGTACCGGGAAAGTCCCCTCGTCAGGGTCAGCGCGGGCGGCAAGCCCGACAGATCCGGTGGAAGACGAACGCGTGTGCTCGGTGCCCCGCAACGACCCGAAGAACCAGGCGATGCAGCCCAAGCCCCGGCAGGTGGAGTGGGCGGTGAATCAGGCCGTCACCGGGAACCTGAACAAGCACATCTCCCGGCCGGCGGGCTGGAAGAACCTGGGTATGCCCGCCTATCAGCCGCAGACCCTCTTCCCGCGCCCCGCTCTCGAGGGCGGCGGCCGGGTCCCGGCGCAGGTGATGCTCGGTGTGACGGCCCAGGAGTCGAACATGTGGCAGGCCGCCAGGTCCGCCGTTCCCGGGGTGACCGGCAACCCGTTGATCGGCAACTTTTACGGCATCGACTACTACGACTACACGTCCGCCAACGACTGGGACGTCGACTGGGCGGAAGCGGACTGCGGCTACGGCGTCACGCAGGTCACCGACCACATGCGCCGCGCAGGGCGCGAGGGCGGCGGACCCACCGCGTGGCCGTACGACAAGCAGCGTGCCGTCGCACTGGACTACACCGCGAACATCGCCGCAGGCCTACAGATCCTGTCCGACAAGTGGAACCAGACCCGCAGGGCCGGCCTCATCCTCAACAGCGGTGACGTGAAGCGGCTTGAGAACTGGTTCTTCGCGCTGTGGGCGTACAACTCCGGCTTCTACCCGGAGAGCGACGCGAGCAAGCACAACGGTGCCTGGGGAGTGGGCTGGGCGAACAACCCCGCTAACCCCGAGTGGGACGCGGGGCGCAGCCCGTTCATGGAAGACCGCTTAGGCAACGACGACTACGCGGATGCGGCTCATCCCCAGGACTGGCCCTACCAAGAAAAGGTCATCGGCTTCGCCGCACACCCGCCCGAGCTGCTGGAGGCACCCAACAAGCCGGTGGCGGGCTTCCGTCCCGCCTGGTGGAGCGGCACCGACGGCGACGCGACGGTCAAGGGCTCGGCAAAGTACCACCGCGCGCTGGCAAAGCCCCCGGAGGACCTGTTCTGCAGCGATCTCAACGACTGCCGCCCCGACAAGATCGGCGACGACGCATCGAACGGCGACTCCACCACCGGACCGTGCGTCCGCGGCGACTTCCGCTGCTGGTGGAACACCTCGGCCGCATGGAAAGCGGACTGCGACTATACCTGCGGCAACGAGTTCGTCCGCTTCAACGACACCTACCCCGAAGAAGCGGACGGCACTGCCTACCCGCCCAAATGTGATCTCAACGGGCTGCCAGCCGGCGCACTCATCGTCGACGACATCCCCAACGGCACCAAATCCGTACGACCCAACTGCAGTACACAGACATCTAGAGGCAGCTTCAGCTTCGACTTCGGGGAGGGCGAGACCCGGCCGCCGGACCCCACACGATACTGGCCGGGCAAGGTGGACACCCACCAGATCGGCGGCGGCTTCAACGGCCACTTCTACTTCACCCACACCCGCAAGGGCGATACCAAAGGCCAGCGGCTGAAGGTCAGCGGCACTTGGAAGCTGGACAAGCGACTGTCCGGCTGGTCCCGGGTCCTAGTCCACATGCCTGACCACGGCGCCCACACCCGGCAGGCAAAATATGTCATCGACACCGGCAGCGGTACCAAGTTTCGAGTGCACCCTCAACGACTGCAATCCAATAAGTGGGTTTCTCTCGGCGTGTTCAAGTTCTCCGGAACTCCGAAGGTGACACTGAGCTCGATCACCAAGGACGGCACCGGCGATGAGGACATCGCCTTCGACGCGGTCGCCTTCGACGAACTGCCGGCGAAGCCAGACAACATCATCGTCGCTATGGGTGACTCCTACTCCTCAGGCGAAGGCGCCTCCGTCACGGGCGGCGGCGACTACTACCCGGAGACGGATGTGGACGGGGGCGACGGCTACTGGCGCAACGCCTGCCACCGCTCCCGCCACGCCTGGTCCCGCCAAGCCAAACTCGCGGACGACCCCAGCACACCCATCGGCAAGCGAACCGACAACTGGCACACATCGATGGACTACCATCTCATCGCTTGTTCAGGAGCGGAGACCGAAGGAATCCTCGGAGCCGCCGGCCCCAGTAATGCATGGGGAGAGAAGGGCGCTCACGGCTATGGTGAGCTGGCACAGATCGACCAGGGTTACCTGGACGAGAGCACTACGTTGGTGACCCTCTCCATCGGTGGTAACGATTCCCGTTTCGCCGCCATCATCAATCACTGCATCTTCGGCGGAATTGGCTGGCCTGACAATTGCCAGGACGGCACGATGGACGGCGACGACGAGCCGTTGGGGACGGCGCAGCCGAAGGTCATCAAGGAAAAGGTCAGGCCATCGATTGTCACCACCCTGAAGGAGATTAAATCGAAGGCTCCGAATGCCAAGATCGTGCTCATGGGCTATCCCCACCTGCTGAACACTGAAAGCATCTGCTTGCCCCTGATAAGCAAGGGAGAAGCCGAATGGTTCAACGAGATGGCCGACGTGCTCGCCAGTGAGATGAACGGTGCCGTCATCGACGCTAGAACTGCAGGTGTTGAGGTCTGGTTCTCTGACCCCCGCAGGTTCTTCGAGGGCAAAGGAGCCTGCGCGACCGATGACGAACGGATCCACGCAATCGTCACGGATAAGACCCCCGGCGATGATCCCTCGCTCAAGAAGCCATCGGCACAGTCCCTCCATCCCAAGATCAGCGGGGCGACGCTGTATGCAGATGTTCTGAACAGCACCCTCCGAGAAATGGGTATATAGTCACGTTCGCGTTGTGCGTGCTGGACCGGGTCGCAACGCTGCGGCCCGGTCTCCAGGTGCTCCTGTCTTGAGTACCTGTACTCAAGACAGCCGTGACGAGTGTGGGCCACACTAAAACCGGTTCCACCTCTCTCGCGTGAAAGGAGTGCCACTTGCTACGGAAATTAATCACCACTTCGGTCGCGTGCGCTGGCTGCGGGGTGGCAGTCGCGTGGATCGGCGTTACACTCTCAGACTCCGCCAGCTCATACGAGCGTGAAGCCTGTAGAGACTCCTCCGGTATTTGCATCACAGGTGCCGAGCCCGCCGCTGCAGTCGGCTGGTTCCTCATAGCGGTGGCTGTGTTCGCTCTGCTCATCGGCGTGACAAGCCGTGAACGACGCCAAGGCTGGACGGCGGGGCTTCTCCTAGGACCTGCGACTGTCCTCGTGCCCCTATGGCTCGATTCGCTTTCAGGCGAAGGAGAGGTGGGTACGTCGATCGCCTTCTGGGCGGCTTCAGCAATAGTGCCCGGAGTGCTCGGATACGTGGTCGCCCGGAAGCGGGCGTATGCGACGGACGATGGAACTGGATCACGGGGTGACGCCGAATGACCGACGTTGTGCCCGAGGTTGCGAGAACGAAGAGCCGTGGACGCGTAGAAGGCTGGCCGGGTGCCGGTGGTGGACCTCCGGCATCGGTCTCGACGCATGAGGCGGGCGCATCGCAGAGAACGGGGACGTCAGCCCGGACCGGAAGTGGCGACGATGCCGGACGTGCGACGGGGCGCTACGGGCCGTACGGACAGGGCGGGGTCAGCGTCGGCGGCGTGGGCGGTGGTGTGTGAGGGCGTTCGCGGTTCTGTCCGTCAGGTAGAGCACGACGCTCAGGAGGAGGACGCCCAGGAACAGCGGGCTGCCTCCGCCCGTGCTCCCCGTGCCGCCGGACGTGCCGGTGGTGCTCGTGCCCGACGTGGACCCCCCGGAGAACGTCGTCGTTCCCGCTCCCGAGGTCGCGCCCACCGTCGATCCGGCGTTCAGGCCCGGGTCCACGTAGCGGCCGGCCGCGCTGCTTGCGCTGCCGATGCCGCCGCCCGTCGTCTGCGCCTGCGCGACTCCCGGCAGGAGGCAGAGACTTCCCGCCAGAAGAATCCCTCACGCACACCGCCGAGCCCACATGACGTACCTCCCGGATCAGGGCGAGGAATCGCGGGCGTGGTCGTTCCCAGCGTAGGCCGGCCGCTGGATACTGCGCGCATGCGCATCTCCGTGACGATCTTCCTCACCGACGAGACCGTCCGCCCGCCCACCCTCGCGCGTGAGCTGGAAGAACGCGGCTTCCACGGGCTCTACCTGCCCGAGCACACCCACATCCCCGTCAGCCGCGACACCCCCGCCCCGATGGGTGAGCCGCTGCCCCGCGAGTACGGGCGCAGCCTCGACCCCTTCGTCGCGCTCGGCCAGGCCGCCGCCGTCACCGAGCGGCTGGCGCTCGGCACCGGTATCACGCTCGTCGCCCAGCACGACCCGATCGTGCTGGCGAAGCAGGCCGCGACGCTCGACTTCCTCTCCGGCGGCCGGTTCACCCTCGGTATCGGCTTCGGCTGGAACGTGGAGGAGGCGGCCGACCACGGCGTCGACTGGCGCGGCCGGCGGGAGCTGGGGCGGCGGCGGATGGCGCTGATGAACGCGCTCTGGTCGCCGAAGCCCACGGCGTACGACGCGGGCGGCACAGCGGACGCGGGCGGCGGCGCCGGCGCCGGCGGGGCTGCGGTGCGTACCGCCGTACGGGCCTCCGAGGCGCACCCCAAGCCCGTCCACGCCCCCCGCGAGCGCCGCGGCGCGCCCCCGCTGTACGGCCCGCGCACCCTCCTCGGGGGCGGCGCGGGGCCGACGCTCTTCGCGCACGTCGCCGAGTACGCCGACGGCTGGCTGCCCATCGGCGGCGGCGGGCTGACCGACAGCGTTCCGCGGCTGCGGCGGGCGTGGGAGGACGCCGGCCGCGACCCGGAGGCGCTGGAGGTGGTGCCGTACGCCGTGCGGCCGAGCGAGGGCAAGCTCGCGCACTTCGCGGCGCAGGGCGTACGGGAGACCGTCGTCCAACTCCCGCCCGCCGGCGAGACGGAGGTGCTGCGCACGCTCGACGCCTACGCACGTTTCCTCTGACGGCCTGGTCCGCCCCGGCCCGGTGATCGGTTCCGACGTCCGACCTGCCTCGTATGCTCGGAAGGATGACGAAGCCGCCGCCCGTCCCCGTGCCGGTCCCCGCCCCCGCCCCCACCGCCAACGCCATGCGCCGCGCCCTGAGACGCGCCCGCGACGGCGTCGCCCTCGACGTCGCCGAGGCCGCCGTGCTGCTCCAGGCCCGCGGCGACGACCTGACGGACCTCTCCGCCTCCGCCGCCCGGGTGCGCGACGCCGGGCTGGCGGCGGCCGGGCGGCCCGGCGTCCTCACGTACTCCCGCAGCGTCTTCCTGCCGCTGACCCGGCTGTGCCGGGACCGCTGCCACTACTGCACGTTCGTCACCGTCCCCGGCAAGCTCCGCCGCGACGGCCACGGCCCCTTCATGTCCCCCGACGAGGTGCTGGACGTGGCCCGCCGCGGCGCCGCGCTCGGCTGCAAGGAGGCGCTGTTCACCCTCGGCGACCGGCCCGAGGACCGGTGGCCGGAGGCGCGCGAGTGGCTGGCGGCGCACGGGTACGACGACACGCAGTCGTACGTGCGCGCGATGGCCGTCCGCGTGCTGGAGGAGACCGGCCTCCTGCCCCACCTCAACCCGGGCGTCGTGTCCTGGTCCGGCTTCCAGCGGCTCAAGCCGGTGGCCGCGTCCATGGGGATGATGCTGGAGACCACCGCGGAGCGGCTGTGGAGCGAGCCCGGCGGGCCGCACTACGGCTCGCCGGACAAGGAGCCCGCCGTACGGCTGCGGGTGCTGCAGGACGCCGGACGCTCCTCCGTGCCGTTCACCAGCGGGCTGCTCATCGGCATCGGTGAGACGCCGGCCGAGCGCGCCGAGTCGCTGTTCGCGCTGCGCCGGGTGCAGCGCGCGTACCAGGGCCTCCAGGAGGTCATCGTCCAGAACTTCCGCGCCAAGCCGGACACGGCGATGCGCGGCATGCCGGACGCCGAGCTGGACGACCTCGCCGCCACCGTCGCCGTCGCCCGCCTCATCCTGGGCCCGGCCATCGGGGTGCAGGCGCCGCCGAACCTCGTGGACGAGGAGTACGGCAAGCTCATCGCGGCCGGCGTCGACGACTGGGGCGGCGTCTCGCCGCTCACGCCGGACCACGTCAACCCGGAGCGGCCGTGGCCGCGGCTGGAGGAGCTGGAGGAGCGGTCCGCGGCGGCCGGGTTCGAGCTGCGCGAACGACTCGCGGTCTACCCGGAGTTCGTGCGGCGCGGCGAGCCGTGGCTGGATCCGCGGGTGCTGCCGCACGTCCGCGCCCTGGCCGACCCGGAGACGGGCCTCGCGCGGGACGTGCTGCCGCAGGGGCTGCCGTGGCAGGAGCCGGACGGCGGCTTCGCCGCCGCCGCCGGCGGCCGTACGGACCTGCACCACACCATCGACACCGAGGGCCGCACGGGGGACCGGCGCACCGACTTCGACGCGGTGTACGGCGACTGGGAGGCGCTGCGCGAGACGGCCCGGGAGCTGTCCGGAGACGCGGCGCCCGCTGCTTCCGGCGGTGCCGACTCCGGCGGCCCCGCACCCGCGCCGGCCGACCCCGGCGGCCCCTGGCCCCCCCACT
>NZ_BAAAPF010000075.1:0-23329 GCF_039531005.1 Streptomyces synnematoformans | reverse complement strand
CCCGCCCGGCCCCGCCGCCCGCGCGGCGGCCGGCTGGGTAGCCTCCGTCCCCGCCGGGTGCCCCGTGGCGGCCGGAGTGGGCGCCGTGACGGCCTCCTCCGCGGCCGCTGTTCGGCGGCTTGCGTCGGTGCTCGCTCATGAAGGGACTACTCCTCGAACAGGTGGCATCGCCTGTGGGCGCGTTCTGTCAGCCGGTCCCCCCGACGCACGACCGGTTGTCTGTCCTTTGGCAACCAGCCGCACTGTACCGAGGACGAAGACGTCTGCAGGCGGCTCCCGGTTCCCTTCGGACAGCATGCGGAACAGGGTACGCACCGCCACCGCCCGCTTTGCGCCGGGTATGAGGCGCTATACCGGACACTTCGGCGCGCCGGATCGCACCGATGTGACGCCGTTCACACAGCCCCCACTTGCCGCGGCCGGAGAGCCGTTCTATCGTCGGGATGTATCGAGTCGATACATCAGCACGACACATCAGCGCGAGACATCGACCCGATACGACAACGCGGGACACCGCGGCACGGGAGGAGGCGGCGATGAGCAGGCGCTCTGACGTCCTGGAATTCGCCGTCCTCGGCCTGCTCCGCGAGTCCCCCATGCACGGCTACGAGCTGCGCAAGCGGCTCAACAGCTCGCTGGGGGTGTTCCGCGCGTTCAGCTACGGCAGCCTCTATCCCTGTCTGAAGACTCTGGTCGCACAGGGATGGCTGACGGAGGAGACCGCTTCTGCGTCGCAGGACGGTCCCGCCGTACCGCTGGCGGGCCGGCGCGCCAAGATCGTCTACCGGCTGACGGCCGAGGGCAAGGAGCACTTCGAAGAGCTGCTCGCCCAGACCGGGCCCGAGGCGTGGGAGGACGAGCACTTCGGCGTCCGCTTCGCCTTCTTCGGCCAGACGTCGCGGGACGTACGGGTCCGGGTGCTGGAAGGCCGGCGCAGCCGGCTGGAGGAGCGCCTGGACAAGATGCGCACGTCGCTGGCGCGCACGCGCGAGCGGCTCGACGACTACACCCTGGAGCTGCAGCGGCACGGGATGGAGTCGGTCGAGCGCGAGGTGCGCTGGCTGACCGAGCTGATCGAGAGCGAACGGGCGGGGCGCGACGAGCGCCCTTCGGGGGCCGCCGGTTCACAAGAGACGGGCGGCCTGCCCCGTGACCGGGACAGCACCCGGCCGGATCCGTCCGACGACACCGCCAACTGAGGCCCTGCCCTGGCACGGCCTCAACGAACAACAGGGAGCAACCGTCAATGGGTTCGGTTCGCGTAGCCATCGTCGGCGTGGGCAACTGCGCCGCGTCTCTGGTGCAGGGCGTCGAGTTCTACAAGGACGCCGACCCGGGCAGCCGGGTGCCCGGACTGATGCACGTCCAGTTCGGCGACTACCACATCCGTGACGTCGACTTCGTCGCGGCGTTCGACGTCGACGCCAAGAAGGTGGGCCTCGACCTCGCCGACGCGATCGGGGCGAGCGAGAACAACACCATCAAGATCTGCGACGTACCGAACAGCGGCGTGACCGTGCAGCGCGGCCACACGCTCGACGGCCTCGGGCGCTACTACCGCGAGACGATCGAGGAGTCCGCGGAGGAGCCGGTCGACGTCGTGCAGGTGCTCCGGGACCGCCGCGTCGACGTGCTGGTCTGCTACCTGCCGGTGGGCTCCGAGGACGCCGCGAAGTACTACGCGCAGTGCGCCATCGACGCCGGCGTGGCCTTCGTCAACGCCCTGCCGGTGTTCATCGCGGGCACCAAGGAGTGGGCGGACAAGTTCACCGAGGCGGGCGTGCCGATCGTCGGCGACGACATCAAGTCGCAGGTCGGCGCCACCATCACGCACCGCGTGATGGCGAAGCTCTTCGAGGACCGGGGCGTCATCCTGGACCGTACGATGCAGCTGAACGTCGGCGGCAACATGGACTTCAAGAACATGCTGGAGCGGGACCGGCTGGAGTCCAAGAAGATCTCCAAGACCCAGGCCGTCACCTCCCAGATCCCCGACCGCGACCTGGGCGAGCACAACGTGCACATCGGCCCCTCCGACTACGTCGCCTGGCTGGACGACCGCAAGTGGGCGTACGTGCGTCTGGAGGGCCGCGCCTTCGGCGAGGTGCCGCTCAGCCTGGAGTACAAGCTGGAGGTCTGGGACTCGCCGAATTCCGCGGGCATCATCATCGACGCGCTGCGCGCCGCGAAGATCGCCAAGGACCGGGGCGTCGGCGGCCCGGTGCTGTCGGCCTCCTCGTACTTCATGAAGTCCCCGCCCGTGCAGTACTTCGACGACGAGGCCCGGGAGAACGTGGAGAAGTTCATCCGCGGCGAGGTCGAGCGCTAGCCGCCGCCGGCGGTTCGTCGTTCTCAGACGCCCGCCGTTTCCGAGGGGCCCCGGGCAGCAGCCCGGGGCCCCTCGGCATGTGATGCTGAACGCCATGCCCGTTGTCCGCGATCTCCGCAGCCTGCTGCGGCTGCACGGCTTCCGCCGGCTGCTGGCCGTACGGCTGCTCTCCCAGGGCGCCGACGGCGTCTATCAGGTGGCGCTCGCCGCGTACGTCGTCTTCTCCCCGGAGCGGCAGACGTCGCCGGCCGCCATCGCCTCCGCGATGGCCGTGCTGCTGCTGCCGTACTCGGTGATCGGCCCCTTCGCCGGCGTGCTGCTGGACCGCTGGCGGCGCCGGCAGGTGCTGCTGTACGGGAACCTGCTGCGCGCCGGCTTCGCGGCGGGGACCGCGGCGCTGCTGCTGGCCGGGGTGCCGGACTGGCTGTTCTATCTGTCCGCACTGTCCGTCACCGCCGTCAACCGCTTCGTGCTCTCCGGGCTCTCCGCCGCGCTGCCGCGTGTGGTGGACACCGAGGAGCAGCTCGTGGTCGGCAACTCGCTGTCGCCGACCGCGGGCACCCTGGCCGCGACGGCCGGCGGCGGCGTGGCCTTCCTCGTCGGGCTCGCCGGCCCGGAGGGCAGCACGGCCGACGCGACGACCGTGCTGGTGGGCTCGGGGCTGTATCTCAGCGCGGCGCTGGCGGCGCTGCGGATGGCGCCGGACTCGCTGGGGCCGGATCCGGAGCTGGTGCTGCCGCGGATCGCGGCGGCGGTCGCCAGCACCGCGCGCGGGCTGGCCGCGGGGGTACGGCATCTGGGTGAGCGGCGCGAGGCGGCGCGGGCGCTGTCCGCCATGGGGCTGATGCGCTTCTGCTTCGGGGCGCTGACCGTGATGCTGCTGATGCTGTGCCGCTACGCCTGGACCGACGGCGAGGACGAGGGCATGGCCCTGCTCGGCGTGGCCGTCGGCCTGTCGGGGCTGGGCTTCTTCGTCGCGGCCGTGGTGACGCCGTGGCTGGTGCCCCGGCTGGGCCGGACCGGCTGGATGACGCTGTGCGCGGCGGTGGCGGCGGTGCTGACGCCGACGCTGGGGCTGTCGTTCGCACCGGCACCGCTGCTGGTCGCGGCGTTCGTCCTCGGGGTCACCACCCAGGGCGTCAAGATCACGACGGACACGGTGGTGCAGTCGTCGGTGGACGACGCCTACCGCGGCCGGATCTTCTCCCTCTACGACATGCTCTTCAACGTGGCCTTCGTGGGCGCCGCCGCGGCCTCGGCGGTCCTGCTGCCCGCGGACGGGCGCTCGGCGATGCTCGTCATGGGCGTCGCGGTGGTCTACGCGAGCGTCGCCATGTCGATGTTTCACGTGAAACACGCGCCGGCCGACGACGTGCACCCCGCACCCGTGGACGGCGGCACCGAGCCGCATGTTTCACGTGAAACATGACGGCCGCCGCGGCCGCGGCCCTACGCCGGCGGCTGCTGCTCCGCCCACCATGCGCGCAGCGCCTCCACCGCGGCCTCGTGCTCCATCGGCCCGTGCTCCAGGCGCAGCTCCAGCAGGTGCCGGTACGCGCCGCCGACCGCCGGCCCGGGGCCGATACCGAGGATCTTCATGATCTCGTTGCCGTCGAGGTCCGGCCGGATCGCGTCCAGCTCCTCCTGCGCCTGCAGCCGGGCGATGCGCTCCTCCAGCCCGTCGTAGGCGCGCTGCAGGGCCAACGCCTTGCGCTTGTTGCGGGTGGTGCAGTCGGAGCGGGTCAGCTTGTGCAGCCGGTCGAGCAGCGGCCCGGCGTCGCGCACGTAGCGGCGCACCGCGGAGTCCGTCCACTCGCCGGTGCCGTAGCCGTGGAACCGCAGATGCAGCTCGACCAGCCGGGAGACGTCCTTGATCTGGTCGCCCGAGTACTTCAGCTTCGTCATCCGGGCCTTGGTCATCTTGGCGCCCACCACCTCGTGGTGGTGGAAGGAGACCCGGCCGTCCTTCTCGAACCGGCGGGTGCGCGGCTTGCCGATGTCGTGGAGCAGCGCCGCGAGCCGCAGCACCAGGTCGGGCCCGTCCTCCTCCAGCGCGATGGCCTGCTCCAGCACGATCAGGGAGTGCTCGTAGACGTCCTTGTGCCGGTGGTGCTCGTCGCGCTCCAGGCGCAGCGCAGGCAGCTCCGGCAGCACGTGCCCGGCCAGCCCGGTGTCGACGAGCAGCTGCAGGCCCAGACGCGGGCGCGGGGAGAGGATCAGCTTGTTCAGCTCGTCCCTCACCCGCTCGGCGGACACGATCTCGATCCGCCCGGCCATGTCCGTCATCGCCGCGACGACCTCCGGCGCCACCTCGAAGCCCAGCTGGGCCGCGAACCGAGCGGCCCGCAGCATCCGCAGCGGGTCGTCGCCGAAGGACTCCTGCGGGGTGCCCGGGGTGCGCAGCACCCGGGCCGCCAGGTCGTCCAGGCCGCCGTGCGGGTCCACGAACTCCTTCTCCGGCAGCGCCACGGCCATCGCGTTGACCGTGAAGTCCCGGCGGACGAGGTCCTCCTCGATGGAGTCGCCGTACGACACCTCCGGCTTCCGGGACGTCCGGTCGTACGCCTCGGAGCGGTAGGTGGTGATCTCGATCTGCAGATCGCCCTTGCGGCAGCCGACCGTGCCGAACGCGATGCCGACCTCCCACACCGCGTCGGCCCAGGGGCGCACGATCTCCAGCACCCGCTCCGGGCGGGCGTCGGTGGTGAAGTCGAGGTCGTTGCCGAGCCGGCCGAGCAGCGCGTCCCGTACGGAGCCGCCCACGAGCGCCAGCCGGGCGCCGGCGGCCCGGAAGCGGTGGGCCAGGTCGTCGGCGACGGGCGAGACGCGCAGCAGCTCGCTGACGGCGCTGCGCTGGGCACGGCTGAGCGTGGCCTGCTGGGTACGGTGGTCTTCACGGGCGTTCGGCACAACAGAACAGGGTACGGCCCGTGCGCCGCGGGACCGTAACTGCCCACCCTCCGCGGCGCCTCCGGACTGCCCCGGTGCCGATCGGGTGGACGGGCGCCGGAGGGTTGACGACGTCCCCGGCACCCGGCGTCCGCCACCTCGTTACCATCGGGGTCCAAGGCAGGCGGCACAAGGCCGCGCGCCGGGCACGAGGACGACGAGGACGGGCGAGCGCGTGGCCGAGCTGGCACATTCCACCGGATCCCCGGGCCACCCCGCCCGGCCCCGGGCCCACCGGCGGCTGCTGGCCGCCCTGCTGTTCGTGGCGCTGCTGCTGCCGGCCGCGCTCGTACAGCTGCCGGCGGCCGGCGAGGCACGGGCGCAGCCGTCCGGCTCCCGCTCGGTGAACGTGTCGGTGGAGTATCTGGACCCCTCCGTGCCCTCCGGCGGCGACGACCTCACGGTCTCCGGAAAGGTCACCAACAGGACCGACGCGAAGATCACCGACCCGCACGTCGCGCTGCGCCTCAGCGGGCCGCTGACGACCCGCAGCGCGGTCACCGACGCGACGAAGCGCACGGGCTGGCTGTCGGAGTTCGACGGGGCGGAGATCGACGGCCCCGGCACCCAGGAGCTGAAGAGCCTGGCCCCCGGCATGTCCCGCGAGTTCAGCATCACGATCCCCGTGGACCGGCTGCCGCTGGGCACGTCCGGCGTGTACCAGCTCGCCGTCTCCCTCAACGGGACCTCCGCGGACGTCGGCTACGAGCAGGTGCTCGGCATCGAGCACACCTTCCTGCCCTGGCAGCCCGACGACCTGTCCACCAAGACCCGGCTCACCTTCGTCTGGCCCCTCATCGCCACCCCCCAGCTGACCGCGCGCACCGAGCCGGACGAGGAACAGACGCCGGTCCTCGCCAGTGACGGCCTGCTGGAGCAGATGGAGCCCGGCGGCCGGCTGCAGCAGCTGGTCGCGCTCGGCGGGGAGCTGCCCGTGACGTGGGTCGTCGACCCGGACCTGCTGGTCACGGCGGCCGTCATGGCGGACTCGTACAACGTGACGACCGAGGACGGCGAGTCCGTCCCCGGCAAGGGCCAGGAAACCGCCCGGCGGTGGCTGGCCGACCTGCAGAACGCCGTGAAGGGCCGCGAGGTCGTCGCGCTGCCCTTCGGCGACCCCGACCTGGCCTCGATCGCCCACCGCGGGCGCAAGGTCGCCGGCACGCTCGACCAGCTCGGCGACGCCACCGCCCTGTCCCGCACGACCGTGGAATCGATCCTGAACACGGAGCCGGAGACCGACGTCGCCTGGCCCGCGGAGGGCGCGATCGACCGGCGCGTCGTCGGCGTCGCGGGCGCGGCCGGCGCGCAGTGGATCCTCGCCCGCAGCGACAGCATGTCCGAGAGCGGCCTGCCGTACACCCCGACCGCCGCCCGCCCCATCGGCGGCGGCCAGACGGCGGTGGTCGCCGACGCGCAGCTCTCCCGGACCTTCGAGGGCGACATGAGCCGGGCGGAGACGTACTCCCTGGCCATCCAGGAGTTCCTCGCCCAGACGCTCGTGACGACCCTGCAGCAGCCGAACATGCAGCGGAGTATCGTCGTCGCCCCGCAGCGCACCCCCAAGCTCGGTCAGGCGCAGGCGATGGCGGCGGCGATAAGCGACCTCGACACCAGCACGTGGATGACGCCGCTGAACCTCAGCAGCGCCGCCGTGGAGTCGCCGGACCCGGCCGCCAACCGCTCGGTGCCGGGCACCGGCGCGTATCCCAAGCGGCTGCGGAAGCAGGAGATCCCGCGCGAGGCGTTCGACCGGATCCTCGCCACCCGGCAGCAGCTCGACAACTTCTCCGACATCCTCGACAACAGCCTGCGGGTCACCGTGCCCTTCGGCAACGCGCTGCTGCGTGAGATGTCCACCCAGTGGCGCGGGCGCAAGGGGGAGGCGGAGTCGTTCCGGCGCGGGGTGCAGGACTATCTGGCGGACATCACCTCGCAGGTGCAGCTCATCGACAAGTCGGACCTCACGCTGTCCGGCAACAGCGGCACGATCCCGGTGACCGTGCAGAACAACCTGGTGCAGAACGTCCGCGGTCTTGAGCTGCGGCTGACGTCGGACGTGCCCAGCCGGCTGCGGATCGAGCAGGGCACCCGGTCGATCGAGGTGGCGGGCGGCCACAGCACGTCGGTGAAGTTCGAGGCCTCCGCGCGGGCCAGCGGCCCGGTGGACGTCACCGCCCAGCTCTACACCGCGGACGGCAAGCCCTTCGGCGAGAAGAAGACCTTCCAGATCCAGGTGACGTCCATCACCTCCACGGTGCTGCTCGTCATCGGGGCCGGGATCCTGCTGCTGGTCCTCGCCGGGGTGCGCATGTACACGCAGCGCAAGCGTGCCGCCCGGACGGCGGACACGGACGGCGGCACCGACGACCCCGACGGCGCGGGGGATCCGGCGGACACCGCGGACCCGGCGGAGGCCGGTAGCGACGGCGATACCGGGGAAGCCGACCAGAAGGCACCCGGGACGCGCCTCACCGAAGGTGACCACGGCGACGACACCGACACGGAAAGCGGTGCCCGGTCGGGTGCCAGTGAGAGAGTGGAGCGGTGAGAGCGACCAGGCCGTTTCCAGGCCGGCCATGACCCTTGTGGGGTGTCGATGAACGCGCCGTACGACGGTGACCGCAATCAGGGCACCGGCGATCCCGCGAACCCGCCGCCGGCCGGCCAGCAGCCTCCGCATGCCCAGCAGTACCCGGCCGACCAGCAGAACGCCGCCGACCCGTACGCTCCCGACCCCTACGCCGCCGACCCGTACGCACCCGGCGCCCAGGACCCGTACGCGCCGTACGACCAGGGGCACTACCCCCCGCCGGCCCCCGACCCGTACGCGCAGGGCGCCCCGGGCCACTACGGCCACCCCGCCGCTCCCGACCCCTACACCCAGCACGCGCCGCCGGCCCACCCCGCGGCCCCGGACCCGTACGGGCAGCCCGGCCAGCAGGGCGGGCCCGGCCAGCAGCCGTACTACGGCCAGCCGGCGCCCCCGCAGCACGGCGGGAACGAGCACTACGGGCAGCAGCACGGACAGCACGGACAGCAGTACGGGCAGCCCGCTCCCGACCCGTACGGCCGTCCGGCCCAGCCGGGCCCGGACCCCTACGCGCAGCCCGGGGACCCGTACGCCGCCGGCCAGCAGGCCCCCGCCGCGCAGCCGCCGCAGGACCCGCGGTCGCCGTACCCCGCGCACGACCCGCGGTCCCCGTACCCCCCGCACGACCCCCGGGCTCCGCAGCACCCGCAGCACCCGCAGAGCGGGCAGCAGCACCCCTCGGGGCAGCAGCAGCACCCGCCCGCCGACCCCCGCGATCCGTACGGCCACGCCGCCCAGGCCGCGGGCGCCCCGCCGCCGCCCTACGCCCAGGACCCGTACCTCCAGGACGCCTACGCCCCCGACCCGTACCAGCGGCGCCCCGACCCCCTCGGCGACGCGCTCTACGACCACGCCGCCCACCCCCCGCCGCCCCCGGGCAGCCAGCCTCCGGCCCAGCCGCCGTACCAGCAGCCGCCCTCGCCTCATCACCGCCCGGACCCGCGCCTGTGGGCCGGACCGCCCGCGCCCGAGCCCGACGGCCCCACCCGGCACCTCCGCTACGGCGACCACGGCGCGCAGTTCGTCGGCGTCGACGACCTCGTCACCCAGGCCGTCCCGCAGCCGGAGCAGGACGCCTTCGCCGACCTCTTCCGCGACCATCGCGCCGCCGAGCCGCCGCCGGCGGGCGCCGGGCAGCAGCCCGCGCAGCCCGCGCCCGTGCCGCCGCAGCGCACCCGCGGGGGGCGCGTCGCGAGCCTCGCCCGGTCCAGCGCCGTCATGGCCGCCGGCACCCTCGTCTCCCGCGTCACCGGGTTCCTGCGCACGCTGGTGATCTCCGCGGCCCTCGGCGTCGCGGTCCTCGGCGACACCTACACCGTCGCGTACACGCTGCCGACGATGATCTACATCCTCACCATCGGCGGCGGCCTCAACTCCGTCTTCGTCCCGCAGCTCGTGCGCGCGATGAAGAACGACCCCGACGGTGGCACCGCCTACGCCAACCGGCTGCTGACCCTCGTCTCGGTCGTGCTCGGCGCGATGGTCCTGCTCGCCGTGTTCGCCGCCCCGCTGCTCATCCGCGCGATGTCGGTGAAGATCGCCGACGACCCGGAGTCCAACGAGGTCGCCATCACCTTCGCGCAGTACTGCCTGCCCACGATCTTCTTCATGGGCATCCACGTGGTGATGGGGCAGATCCTCAACGCGCGCGGCAGCTTCGGCCCGATGATGTGGACCCCGGTCCTCAACAACGTCGTCATCATCGCCACCTTCGGCCTCTTCCTGTGGGTCTACGGCACGCACAACTCCTCGACGATGGGCGTGGACACCATCCCGGCCGAAGGCGTGCGGCTCATCGGCGTCGGATCACTGCTGGGGCTGGTCGTGCAGGCGCTGGCGATGATCCCGTACCTGCGGCAGACGGGCTTCAGGATCCGGCCGCGCTTCGACTGGAAGGGCCACGGCCTCGGCAAGGCGGCCAAGCTCGCCAAGTGGACGATCCTCTTCGTCCTCGCCAACCAGGCCGGCATGCTCGTCGTCACGCAGCTCGCCACCTGGGCCGGCGAGTCCGCCTCCGAGGAGGGCCACGAGGGCACCGGCATCATGGCCTTCCAGAACGCGCAGCTGATCTGGCAGATGCCGCAGGCGATCATCACGGTGTCGGTGATGGCCGCCATGCTGCCGCGCATCTCCCGGGCCGCCGCCGACGGCGACCCCGCGGCCGTGCGCGACGACATCTCGCACGGCCTGCGCACCTCCGCCGTGGCCATCGTGCCGATCGCCTTCGCGCTCGTCGCGCTCGGCATCCCGATGTGCAACCTGCTGTTCGCGGCGGTCGGCGTCGACTCCTCCACCTCGATCGGGTACGTCCTGATGGCCTTCGGCCTCGGGCTGATCCCCTTCTCCGTGCAGTACGTCGTCCTGCGCGGCTTCTACGCGTACGAGGACACCCGCACGCCCTTCTACAACACGCTGATCGTCGCCGCGGTCTTCGCGGCCGGCTCGGCGATCTGCTTCGTCGCGCTGCCCGACCGGCACGCGGTCATCGGCTTCGCCGCCTGCTACGGCATCGCGTACCTGGTCGGCGTCGGCGTCGCCTGGCGGCGGCTGAAGCAGCGCATGGGGACCGACGACCTCGACGGCGCCCACGTCGTCCGCACGTACGCGCGGCTCATCGGCGCCAGCATCCCGGCGGCGCTCGCCGCGGGCGCCGCCGCGTGGGCCGTGACCGACCGGCTCGGCCAGGGGGTCACGGGGTCGCTCGGGGCGCTCATCGGCGGCTCGTTCGTGCTGGGCGCGGTGTTCTACGTGGCGGCCCGGCGGATGCGGATCCAGGAGCTGAACGCGATGATGGGGATGGTCCGCGGCCGCCTCGGCCGGTAACCGGGGGCACAACCTTCCGTCATCGCCACGTGTCGTGGATGACGGAAGCCTGTGAGCACAATTGTCTTGGCGCGGCTGCATGACATGAGAGTTGGGGAGGCAGGAACGGCGGTGGCGGAACGGAGCACGGCAGCCGTCGACGGCTCGGCGGCCGACCGCAGCGATGCGGCCGACACGACGAACACCGCGGACACCGCGGACAGTGAGGAACCGACCGGCGCCGCGAGCACGCCGGCCGCCGACCCTCCGGCCGCGGAGACCCCCGCCGCCGACCCCCCGGCCGCCGAGGCCGCCGCCGCGGAGGCCGCCGCGCCCGAGCGGCGGCCCCGCGGCGGCGTGCCCGCCGTCGACGTGCACAGCGGCCACAAGCTCGCCGGGCGCTACCGCCTGGAGGAGTGCGTCACGCGGCTCGACGGCTTCAGCAGCTGGCGCGCGGTCGACGAGAAACTGCGCCGCCCGGTCGGCGTGCACATCCTGGCCGCCGGGCACGCCCACGCCCGCTCCGTCCTCGACGCCGCCCGCGCCGCGGCCCTCATCGGCGACCCGCGCTTCGTCCAGGTCCTCGACGCCGTCGAGGAGGACGACGTCGTCTACGTCGTCCACGAATGGCTCCCCGACGCCACCGAGTTGTCCACGCTGCTCGTCGGCGGCACGCCGATGGAGCCGCACGAGGCGTACGAACTCGTCACGCAGGTCTCCCAGGCGCTGGCCGCCGCCCACCGCAAGGACCTCGCCCACCTCAGGCTGACGCCGTCCGCCGTGCTGCGCACCGGCAGCGGGCAGTGGCGCATCCGCGGGCTGTCCGTGCACGCGGCGCTGCACGGCACCGAGGCGGACGACCCGCAGCGCACCGACACCGAGGCCGTCGGCGCCCTGCTGTACGCCGCGCTGACGGGGCGCTGGCCGTACGAGGGCGACGCCTACGGGCTCGCGGGCCTGCCCGAGAGCGTCGGCCTCATCGCCCCGGACCAGGTGCGCGCGGGGGTGCACCGCGGGCTTTCGGAGCTGGCCATGCGCGCGCTCGCGGCCGGCTCCCCCGGCGCCGCGGCACACGCGCGGCCGTGTACGGCACCCGCCGAGCTGAGCACCGCCGCCGCCGAGCTGCCCCGCATCCGCCCCCCGGAGCCGCAGTACCCGCAGCCCGCGCCGTACCAGCAGACGACGTACCAGCAGGGGTACGCGCAGCGCGGCGGCCTGCCCGGCGGGCCCGCTGCCCGCGCCACCGCCGCCGCACGGCCGCCCGCTCCGCCCACGCTGCCGGGGCGTACCGGGAAGGCCGTGAAGTGGTGCGTGTCCGTGCTGCTGATCGTCGCGCTGGCCCTCGCCAGCTGGCAGCTCGCGGACGCTCTCATCAACCACGACGGCCGCAACGGGGACTCCGGCAACTCCGCGGCACAGCCCGGCGGGGCCGGCGGCTCGGGCGGCGGTCGCGCAGCCGGCGGCAAGCCGGTGGAGATCGAGAGCGCCCGGGACTTCGACCCGTTCGGCACCGGCAGCGAGAGTCCGAGCAGCGTCTCCGCGGCCTACGACGGCGACCCCCGAAGCTACTGGCAGACCAAGTGGTACACCAGCGCGGTCTTCGGGAACCTCAAGGAGGGCGTCGGGCTGATCCTGGATCTCGGCGAGGCCACGCGCGTCGGCAGCGTCAAGGTGTCCCTCATCGGCGACACCGACGTGACCGCCATGGCCACCCCGCGGGACACGGCGTCGATGCCGACGGACCTCACCGGTTTCGAGGAGTTCGACGCCGCGGCGGGCACCAATCTGACGCTCAAGCCCACCAAGCCGGTCGTCACCCAGTACGTTCTGCTGTGGCTCACGGAAATTCCGCCGTCGGCCGAGGGGAACTTCCGTGGCAAGATCTCCGACATCGAGATTCGGAGCTGAGCACGCAGCACTCGACCAGGGGAGGGGTTGGCGTTGGAGGACGCCAGCGGCGGCGACGTCGATGACCGCACGCTCCTCGCCCGCCATGTCTCCGGTGAGGACCCGCACGCCTTCGCCGAGATCGTCAGACGCCACCGGGACCGGCTGTGGGCCGTGGCGATCCGCACCCTCGGCGACCGCGAGGAGGCCGCGGACGCCGTGCAGGACGCACTGCTGTCGGCGTTCCGCGCGGCGCACACCTTCCGCGGCCAGTCCGCGGTCACGACCTGGCTGCACCGCATCACCGTGAACGCCTGCCTGGACCGGGCCCGCAAGGCCGCCAGCCGCCGCGCGGCACCGGTCGCGGACACCGGGCACTTCGAACAGCTGCTGGAGCCGGAGGAGTCCGCCGAGGCGCCCGCGGAGCGGCAGGACACCGGCCGCGAGCTACGGGAGGCGCTGGCGACCCTGCCCGCGGACCAGCGGGCCGCCCTGGTGCTCGTGGACATGGAGGGCTACCCCGTGGCGGAGGCGGCCGACATCCTCGGCGTTCCCGCGGGTACCGTGAAGAGCCGCTGCGCTCGCGGCCGCGCCCGTCTCCTGCCTCTCGTACGTCATCTGCGGCTGTCCGCCGCCGGCTCCGGGGCAGGGGCACGGAACCCGGCGCAGGCGTCATCCGTCCCACCGACGACGGAGCAGAACGACGGACGTGCGGCGAAGGGCGGAGGTGAGAAGGCATGACGCAGACCCCGCAGCCACCCGGCGCCGGCGACGGGCACCCGGAGGTCGACGAGCTGGCCGACTTCGCCGAGGGCCTGACGTCCCCCGCCCGCAGTCGGCAGCTCCATCGCCATCTCGACGAGTGCGCCGCCTGCCGGGAGACCCGGGAGGCCCTCGACGGCGTACGCGGACTCCTCGGCAGCCTTCCGGAGCCCTCCCCGATGCCGGCCGAGATCGCGGGACGTATCGACGCCGCGCTGGCCGCCGAGGCGCGCTACGCCGTCGATGTTTCACGTGAAACGGCGTCGGCGGACTCCCCCGTGCCCGCGCCGCGCGAGTCTGTTTCACGTGAAACACGACCGGCGCGCGCGCACCGCCGCCCCGCCGCGCACCGCCGCGCGGACGCAACCGGCCCCGGCCGGCGGACGCGGCGCTGGCCGCGCGTGCTCCTCGGTGCCGCGGGGGCGGTCGCGGTCGTCACGCTGAGCATCGTGCTCCTCGACCTTCCGGACACCGGCGGAGACGATGCCGGCACCTCGGAGATGTCCGCCGCACAGGACGGTGGCAGGGAAAGCGCCCAGAAGTCCGTACCGGGCGGGGGCGGGGGCGGGGACCAGGCTCCGCTGAGCGCCGACTCTCTGGAGTCCCACGTCCTCGGCATGCTCCCGCAGCCGGAGACCCGCGAGGGCACGGACGCCGGCGAGGGTGCGGCAGGCGTCGAGGAAGGGCCGTTCGCCGCCGAGGAAGACCCCCCGCAGGTGCCCGAGTGCGTACGGGCCGCGGTCAACCGCTCGGAAGCCCCGCTCGCGGCCGAGAACGACACGTACGAGGGAACCCGCGCCTACGTGGTCGTGCTGCCGCACCCCGGCGACCCTCAGCGAGTGGACGCCTACGTGGTGGATTCCTCCTGCACAGCCTCCCCGGACCGGCCGGGCGAGATTCTGCACCGCGACACCTTCCGACGCCCCTGAGCCGCGCCCGCCACCCATCGGGAATGTCCGGCCCGTAGGATCCGTTGGGTGGGGTGAGAGGGACAGGACCTCGTGAGTTCCCGCCCCTTCAGGCAGCCGGTCGTAGACAAGGAAGAGTCCGTGAGCGACGTCCGCAACGTGATCATCATCGGCTCGGGGCCGGCGGGGTACACCGCCGCGCTGTACACCGCCCGCGCCGCGCTGCAGCCGCTGATCTTCGAAGGCGCCGTCACCGCCGGTGGCGCGCTCATGAACACCACCGACGTGGAGAACTTCCCGGGTTTCCGCGACGGGATCATGGGCCCGGACCTGATGGACAACATGCGGGCCCAGGCGGAGCGCTTCGGCGCCGAACTGGTGCCCGACGACGTGGTGTCCGTCGATCTCACGGGCGATATCAAGACCGTCACCGACACCGCGGGCACCGTGCACCGCGCCCGGTCCGTGATCGTCTCCACCGGGTCGCAGCACCGCAAGCTGGGGCTGCCGCGGGAGGACGAGCTGTCCGGTCGGGGCATCTCGTGGTGCGCCACGTGTGACGGCTTCTTCTTCCGCGAGCAGGACATCGTGGTCGTCGGCGGCGGCGACACCGCCATGGAGGAGGCAACGTTCCTCTCCCGCTTCGCCAGGAGCGTCACGGTGGTCCACCGCCGGGACAGCCTGCGCGCCAGCAAGGCGATGCAGGAGCGGGCCTTCGCCGATCCGAAGATCTCGTTCGTGTGGGACAGCGAGGTCGCCGCCATCCACGGCGGGGACAAGCTCTCCGGGCTGACCCTCAGGAGCACCAAGACCGGCGAGGAGTCCGAGATCGCCGTCACGGGTCTGTTCATCGCCATCGGACACGACCCGCGCACGGAACTGTTCAAGGGACAGCTGGAACTCGACGGGGAGGGCTACCTCCTCGTGGACGCCCCCTCCACGCGCACCAACCTCACCGGGGTGTTCGCGTCGGGCGACGTCGTCGACCACACCTACCGCCAGGCGGTCACCGCGGCCGGGACGGGCTGTGCCGCGGCCCTGGACGCCGAGCGCTACCTCGCCGCGATCACCGACGAGGAGAAGTCGGCGGAGCCGGAGAAGGTCGCAGACGCCGTCTGAGACCGAGCAGCCATCAACGCACAACGACGTAAGGAGTAGGCCATGGCCGGTGCCACGGTGACCGCAACCGACGCGGACTTCGAGGAGAAGGTCCTCAAGAGCGACAAGCCTGTACTGGTCGACTTCTGGGCCGCCTGGTGCGGGCCGTGCCGCCAGATCGCCCCGTCGCTGGAGGCCATCGCCGCGGAGAACCCCGAGAAGATCACCGTCGTCAAGCTCAACATCGACGAGAACCCGGCAACGGCCGCGAAGTACGGCATCATGTCGATCCCGACGATGAACGTCTACCAGGGCGGCGAGGTCGTGAAGACCATCGTCGGCGCCAAGCCGAAGGCCGCTCTGGAGCGCGACCTGGACGACTTCATCGGCTGAGGAGGCGCCACCGTTTCACGTGAAACATCGGCGTGAAACCGAAGCGCGCACCGCAGCCGCGGACATACGAAGGGCCCGCCCCCGAGGGGACGGGCCCTTCGTCGTACGTGGAACAGGGCGCGGAGGGCGGTCATCAGAGCGGCCGCAGCACGGGGTCCTTCTGGACGGCGCCCAGGAGCTTGTCGAGCGCCAGCTCCACGTCCTCCTTCCAGGAGATCGCGGAGCGCAGCTCCAGCCGCATCCGGGGATAGCGGGGGTGCGGCCGTACGGTCTTGAAGCCGACCGCGACCAGATGGTCCGCCGGCAGCACACACGCGGGCTCCTTCCAGGCCGCGTCCCCGAAAGCCTCGACGGCCTTCACCCCGCGGCGCAGAAGATCCTTCGCAACGGTCTGGACGATGGTCCGGCCGAGACCCTGCCCCTGATAGCCAGGGTTGAGCCACGCGGTCATCAACTGGACGGCGTCCGCCGACACCGGGCTCGTCGGAAAGGCGAGTGACCGCGGCACGTAGGCGGGCGGGGCGTACATCACGAACCCGGCCGGCACGTCGTCGACGTAGACGACCCGGCCGCAGGATCCCCACTCCAGCAGCACGGAGGAGATCCAGGCTTCCTTCTCCAGCTCCGGACGGCCGGACTTGACGGCCGCCTCACCGCTGACGGGATCCAGCTCCCAGAAGACACACGCGCGACAACGCTTGGGAACGTCCGGGAGGTTGTCCAGGGTGAGCGGTACGAGCCTTCGCCCCATGGAGCCCGATCCTCTCCCTTCACCGGCATCCCCCGCGATACCCGTATGCATCGTATCCGGAGACAACAAAACAGGCCGCGGATTGCCTCCGCGGCCTGTCTCGTCGGGGTGGCGAGAGGGGGTCCGGTCACTCGTCCTCGTCGGCGTCCTCGTCGCTCAGCTTCTTCTCCAGCACCCTGCCTTCACCGGGCGCCATCGAGCCGAGGATGCGCTCCAGATCCTCTATCGAGGCGAACTCGACGACGATCTTCCCCTTCTTCTGCCCGAGGTCGACCTTCACCCTGGTCTCGAAGCGGTCGGAGAGCCGGGACGCCAGATCGGTCAGCGCCGGAGACATCCGGTTGCCGGCCCGCGGCGCCTTCGTCCGGCGCCCGCTCTTGGGCTCCGACCCCATCAGGGTCACGATCTCCTCGACGGCCCGCACCGACAGCCCCTCGGCCACGATGCGGTGCGCCAGCCGGTCCTGCTCGCCCGGGTCCTCCACGGACAGCAGCGCCCGCGCATGGCCCGCGGAGATCACCCCGGCCGCCACCCGCCGCTGCACCGGCGGCGAGAGCCGCAGCAGCCGCAGCGTGTTGGAGACCTGAGGGCGCGAGCGGCCGATCCGGTCGGCCAGCTGGTCGTGGGTGCACTCGAAGTCCCGCAGCAGCTGGTCGTAGGCGGCCGCCTCTTCCAGCGGGTTCAGCTGAGCCCGATGCAGGTTCTCCAGCAGCGCGTCCAGGAGGAGCTTCTCGTCGTCCGTGGCTCGGACGATCGCGGGGATCCGCTCCATGCCGGCCTCACGGCAGGCACGCCAGCGGCGCTCACCCATGACCAGCTCATAGCGGTCCGGGCCCAGCCGGCGGACGACGACCGGCTGGAGGAGCCCGACCTCCTGGATGGAGGTGACCAGCTCGGCGAGGGAGTCCTCGTCGAACACCTCGCGCGGCTGCCGCGGGTTCGGCGTGATGGCGTCCAGCGGAACCTCGGCGAAGTGCGCACCGGCCACTTCGCCGCTCTCCACGGGACCCTCGACGGCCGGCGGCGCCTCGTAGGCGTTCTCCGGCGGCGGCTGCTCCTCGTAACCCGGCGCCTCGGGCGGCGCCGTCCGCTCCGACACTATGACCGGCACCGCCCCCGGAGACATGGTGGCGCCGCCGACCAGCGGTCCCGAGTCATCGGCGGGAGTGGGAGCGGCGGGGATCAGCGCCCCCAGCCCGCGGCCCAGTCCTCTGCGTCGTTCCGTCACTGAGCCCCTCCGTCGTGCTGCTCGTGCTGAGCTTCGCCCGGCCCGCGCACACCGCGCAGGGCCATCTCACGGGCCGCCTCCAGATAGGAGAGCGAGCCGCTCGACCCCGGATCGTAGGTGAGGACCGTCTGCCCGTAGCTCGGTGCCTCGGAGATGCGCACCGAGCGCGGGATGCTGGTCCGCAGCACCTCGGCGCCGAAGTGACCGCGGACCTCGTCCGCTACCTGGGAGGCCAGCCGCGTCCTGCCGTCGTACATCGTGAGGAGGATCGTCGACACGTGGAGCCTCGGGTTGAGGTGCCCGCGGACCAGGTCGACGTTGTGCAGCAGCTGACCCAGCCCTTCCAGCGCGTAGTACTCGCACTGGATCGGGATCAGCACCTCGTTGCCCGCCACCATGGCGTTGACGGTCAACAGGCCGAGCGAGGGCGGGCAGTCGATGAAGATGAAGTCCAACGGCTGCTCGTAGGAGTCGATCGCCCGCTTCAGCCGGCTCTCCCGCGCCACCAGCGAGACCAACTCGATCTCCGCGCCCGCGAGATCGATGGTGGCCGGTGCGCAGAACAGCCCCTCGACGTCGGGGACCGGCTGCACCACCTCGGCCAGCGGCTTGGCCTCCACCAGCACGTCGTAGACCGACGGCACCTCCGCATGGTGGTCGACGCCCAGCGCGGTCGAGGCGTTGCCCTGCGGATCGAGGTCGATGACCAGCACCCGGGCACCGTGCAGGGCAAGCGATGCGGCCAGGTTGACCGTGGTGGTGGTCTTGCCGACCCCACCCTTCTGGTTGGCGACGACCATCACGCGGGTCTGCTCAGGGCGCGGCAGACCCTGACCGGCCCGCCCGAGCGCCTCTACGGCGAGCTGAGCGGCACGCCCGATCGGAGTGTCGTCCATGGGAGGCGGTGTTTCACGTGAAACATCCGCCGATTCGGAGCGGGGACCGGGGACCGGATCGGCCATCGGTCCCGCGACATTGGCGTCGGACCGCAAGGATTCACTCTCCTCGACTTCAGACTCGCACTGCACAGAGCCTGCCATGCTTTCGGGGTCGCGAACCAGCGAGGCCCGTTCTCCTGTGGATGATTCCTTATCCACAGCCGACTCACGGGCCTCAGCGGCACCGCGTCCTCGGCTGAGGATCCCGGGGAGCAACGAACGATGTTTCACGTGAAACACGATGCACAGCCCCGGGGGCACCACCGCAGCGACACTCCGGTGTATGTACCGTAGGCGGCTTTAATGGACCGATCGGCCCTCTTTCGGATACGAGCAGACTAACGGCGCCGGCCGTGTCCGCCGCGACCGCCCTTGCGGGCGGCCCGCGCCCGCTTCGCGGCGAAGCGCACACCCCCGGGGCTCTCGCCCACCACGGCCCGCACCACGGTCGCGGGCGGGTCCACCGAATCAGCCCCGACCTGTACGATCTCGGTCTCCTTGACGCCGAGCTTGTGCAGCGCGGCCTTCGAGGCGCGCAGTTCCTCCTCGGCGCTCTCGCCCTTCAGCGCCAGCATCTCCCCGTACGGGCGCAGCAGCGGGATGCCCCAGCCGGCCAGCCGCTCCAGCGGGGCCACCGCGCGGGCGGTCACCACATGGACGGGCTCCAGCGTGCCGAGCACCTCCTCGGCCCGGCCACGGACGACCGTCACCTGCTGTTCCAGCCCCAGCAGCTCGGTGACCTCCTGGAGGAACCGGGTGCGCCGCAGCAGCGGCTCCAACAGCGTGATCCGCAGGTCGGGGCGTACCAGCGCCAGCGGGATCCCCGGCAGCCCGGCGCCCGAGCCGACATCGCAGACGGCGACGCCCTCGGGCACCACCTCGCCGAGCACCGCGCAGTTCAGCAGGTGCCGCTCCCACAGCCGGGGCACCTCACGCGGGCCGATGAGCCCGCGCGTCACCGCCGTGTCGGCGAGCAGTTCGGCGTAGCGCACCGCGTCCGGGAGGGCGCCGCCGAAGACCTTGTCGGCGGCTTCCGGCACCGGCGGGAGATCCGCAACATCGGACACGGGGACGTCCTCTCGCTGGAACGCTTGCGGTCGAGCGACGGCAGGGGGCAGGGGAGCGGTCTGGGCCGGTCGGGTCGACCGGCCCAGCGGTGGAACAGGTACGGCCCGGTCAGGCCGGGAGCACGACGACGCGCCGCTCGGGCTCCTCGCCCTCCGACTCGCTGCGCAGCCCCGCGGCCTTCACCGCATCGTGCACCACCTTGCGCTCGAACGGGGACATCGGCCGCAGCTTCTCCGGCTCGCCGCTCTCCTTCACTCGCTCGACGGCCTCGGTGCCCAGCTCGGTCAGCTCCGCCCGCTTGCCCGCCCGAAACCCCGCGATGTCCAGCATCAGCCGGCTGCGGTCCCCCGTCTCCCGGTGCACGGCCAGCCGGGTCAGCTCCTGCAGCGCCTCCAGCACCTCGCCGTCGCGCCCCACCAGCTTCTGCAGCTGCCGGTCGGAGCCTTCGCTGATGATCGACACCGAAGCCCGGCCGCCCTCGACGTCCATGTCGATGTCGCCGTCGAGGTCGGCGATGTCGAGCAGCTCCTCCAGGTAGTCGGCGGCGATCTCGCCTTCCTGCTCAAGCCGCGTCAGGACGTCCTCGGCCGAGGCCTCGGTCTCCTCAGGCTGGGCCTCGATCTCCGAACCGGCCTCGCCGGTCGCGGAAGCGGTGTCCGTCACGTGGGGACTCCTTCTTACTTCTTCGACGGGTGCTTGGGCCGCTGGGGCCCCTTGCGCTGACCGGACTTCCCGTTGCGCGCGTTGCCGCCCGAACCGCCGCGGCCGGACGAGCCGCCCGACTTCTTCTTCGCGGTGTTCGACGCGGGCTTCTTGTCCTCGGGCTCCGCATCATCGTCGGCACCCTCCTGCTGCTGGCCGCCGCCGGACTGGGCATGGCCGCGGCGCTGGGACTTCGACTGCCGCTTCGGCTGCTGCCGCCGGCCGGGGTCGCCGCCGCCCGGCTTGGCGTCCGCCAGCGGCGTCTCGCTCTTGACCACGGTGCCGTCCGCCTGGGGGAGAAGGTCGTGCTTGGCCAGCGCGGAGACGAACTTCTTCTCGTCGTCGTTGCGGTCCTTGCCCTTGGCGACCAGCTGCTTGACGACATAGCGGTCCCGGCGGCCGCGGATGCCGCCGCGGTCGATGACGTGCTTCTGCATGCGCTCCAGCAGGTGGGCGTAGGACTTGCTGCCCGGGGTGGGGTTCCGCTTGATCACGTACATCTGCTGGCCCATGGACCAGACGTTGGTGGTCAGCCAGTAGATCAGGACGCCGACGGGGAAGTTGATGCCGAAGACGGCGAACATCAGCGGGAAGATGTACATCAGCATCTTCTGCTGCTGCATGAACGGCGTCTTGACCGTCAGGTCGACGTTCTTCGTCATCAGCTGGCGCTGCGTGTAGAACTGCGACCCCGACATCAGCACGATCATGATGACGGTGACGACCCGCACGTCGGCGAGCGTGGCGCCGAGGCTCTCCACCTTGCCCGCGCTGTCCATGAACTTCGCCGCGATCGGCGCCCCGAAGACGTGCGCCTCACGGGCCTGCTCGACCTGAGTGGCATTGAGGACGCCGACCTCGTGGTTGCCGGCGATCTTGTTCAGCACCTGGAAGAGCGCCAGGAAGAAGGGGGACTGGGCGAGGATGGGAAGACAGCTCGAGAGCGGGTTGGTACCCGTCTCCCGGTACAGCTTCATCATCTCCTCGGACTGGCGCTGCTTGTCGTTCTTGTAGCGCTCCTGGATCGCCTTCATCTTCGGCTGCAGCACCTGCATGTTCCGTGTCGCCTTGATCTGCTTCACGAACAGCGGGATCAGCGCGATCCGGATCACGACCACCAGCGCCACGATGGACAGCCCCCAGGCCCAGCCGCTGTCCTCGGGGAAAACGAGGCTGAACAGCGAGTGGAACTGGACGATGATCCAGGAAACTGCTGTATATAGGGGACCGAGGATCGTGTCCACGAATCAGGCTCCTTGGGCCTTGGGCTGCGTCTTGCCCAGCCGGCTGCGCAGCCGCTGGTGCCAGACCGGATGCTTGCGGGGCGGAACATGATCAACCCCGCCGAGCGACCACGGATTGCAGCGCAGGATGCGCCAGGCGGTCAGGCCGGTGCCCTTGACGGCGCCGTGCAGCCGGATCGCCTCGTAGCCGTAGTGCGAGCACGACGGGTAGTACTTGCAGACCGGCCCGAGCAGCGGGCTGATGGTCCACTGGTACAGCTTGATCAACCAGAGCAGCGGATACTTCATCGCGGCGCCCTTCCCAGCAACCGCCCCAGCGCTGCGTCCAGGTCATCGCGCAGCCGGTCGTAACCGGCCTCCGCGGCGCCAGGCAGCGCCCGTACGACCACCAGGCTACCTGCGGGCAGCTGATCCAACCGATCCCGTAGGAGATGACGCAGGCGGCGCTTGACGAGGTTGCGCGCGACCGCCGGTCCGACGGCCCTGCTGACGACGAAACCCGCACGCGGCGGGGAGGCGCCCTCCCCGGCGGCATGCGGGTCACCGCCGCTGTTCAGATGGACGACGAGCAGCGGGCGGCCAGCCCGCCGCCCGCGGCGTACCGCTCGGGCAAAGTCCTCGCGCCGCCGCAGCCGGTGCTCAGCGGGCAGCACGAGCACACCAGCGGGTCAGGCGGACAGGCGGGCGCGACCCTTGTTGCGACGGGCCGTGACGATGGCACGGCCGGCGCGGGTACGCATACGCAGCCGGAAGCCGTGCGTCTTGGCACGCTTGCGGTTGTTCGGCTGGAAAGTGCGCTTGCTCACTCGGGGGCTCCAGGAGAGTTGTCTCGGGTGGTTAGGCGCCGAACAGCTGCCACCGTGCGCCCTCGAGCCGCTCGTCACCGCCCGACACGTGACATGATCACCGTCGCGGCCTGAGACTGATCGGAGGCAGGCGGCAGCAGCCGTCGACATCTCGACCTCGACACGGTACGCGGGCGCCCGCCGTCCGGTCAAACCGGGGCCGGGGGCCCGACACACCGCAGGACACTGTGCACAGCCTGTGGACAACGACTTGAATGGTGCAGCTCGGCGTGACTACCGTGGCTGGACTTCCGACCCTTGCGCGGATCCATCCCACCCGTCCCGAGATCACACCTTCGTGACCTGCCGTGACCCTTGAAAGAGCGTGACCCGTGGCCGACCTGCCTGCCGATCTCGCTGCAGTCTGGCCACGCGTGCTGGAGCGGCTGCTCGCGGACGACCAGGGAGTCGAGGCCAAGGACCACCGCTGGCTGCGCGACTGCCAGCCCCTCGTCCTCGTCGCCGGCACCGCCGTGCTGGCCGTGCCCAACGAGTACGCCAAGGGCGTCTTCGAAGGCCGGCTCGCCACCAAGATCACCGAGGCGCTGAGCCACGCCTGCCACCAGCCCATCGGCCTGGCCGTCACGGTCAGCCCCGGCGAGCCGGAGGCGGCGCAGCCGCAGCAGCCGCAGCAGGCGCCGTCCGCGCAGCCGGGCCCCGATCCGGGTACGCACGGGCCCCCGGCGCCCCACGCCCCGCAGGGGCCGCACGCCCCGCAGGGGCCGCAGGGGCCGCAGGGGCCGCAGCCGCCGGCGCACGAGCAGCCCGCGCACCCCGGCGCCCCGCAGCACCTCCCGCCGCCCCACCCGGCCGCCGCGCAGCCCCCGCACCA
>NZ_BAAAPF010000074.1:0-23394 GCF_039531005.1 Streptomyces synnematoformans | reverse complement strand
CCCCGATCCCGGCGGCGCGGGCGGCACCGGCGGCGTTGTTCGCGGCCCGCGCCGACCGGCGCACGTCCCCCTCGGCGGCCGCCGCCTCCGCGGCGGCCTCCAGCGCGGCGGCCTTGGCCTTCGCGGCGGCCTCCTTCGCCTTCTCGGAGGCGGCGACGGCCTGCTCCGTGTTGAGCCTGGCCCTCTCGCCCTCGCGTGCCACGATCTCGACCAGCTGCGCGATCTTCGCGGCCTCTTCGTCGCGGGCGCGGGCGATGTACTGGCCGGAGACGAGGAACTGGTGGATCGCCTCGGGCGATCCGTCGTCGAGGGCGCGCTGCGCGTACTCCTTCACCCAGGGCGTGGCGGTCGCGAGGAGGTAGACGACCTCCACCCGCTCGTCCTCGTTCCTGGCCGTGTACTGGATGTCGTCCAGGAAGTCCCGCAGGGCGGTCTCGGTCCCCGCGTCCAGTGCCTCGGAGGCCTTCTGCCGGACCGTGCCGCCGGAGTTGTTCATGATGACGGTGACCGCGACCCGCAGGTCCTCCATCAGGGCGGGCTGGAAGCCGCCCGCCAGGTAGGCGGCGACCGCGTCGTCCCCGCCGGACAGGGCGGCGTCCGCCGAGGCCTGCACGGCCCGGTCGGCGTGGGGCAGCGCGGCGACGATGGCGAAGCGGTTGTCCTCCGCCCGCAGCACGGGCAGTTCGGTGGTGAGGAACGCGGAGACCGCGGCCGGCCCTCCGGTCAGGGCGACGGCCGCGGCCTCCCGCACCCGGCGTCCGCCGGTCTTGTACGCCCAGACCGCCTGCCCCCGTTCGGTGTCGGGCAGGCCGGTGTCCGTGCTGCCCGTGCCGGCGGCGTGGGCCGGTAAGGCGGACCAGGTGGCGATGGAGGGCAGAACGGGGGCCGCGGCGGTGCCGGCGATGGTGGCCAGCACCCGGCGTCTGTTCCATAAGGAGTGGGACAAGGCAGGCATCCTTCCCGTGGGCGATCCGAGGGGATGTGCGGATGCGGTGCCCCGACCACAGGGCGGGCCGTCGCGGTCGGTTGCCGCGCCGCATCCTGTGGGGGTACGCCGATTGACTGTACATGCCAAAAGCGCCGGGTGGCAGATCGACTGCGTGGGGTATGTCCCGGCGGTCAGGGCACGGGCGGCGCGGGGGCGCGGGAGGCGAGGGCGCCGAGGACTTGGTCGGTGGCCTGCCTGTCGACCGCCAGCAGAACCTCCCGGGCGCCGTCCCGGCACTCGATGAGGTGGGGTTTCGCCGGCCCGCCGGCGGGGTCGTCCGGGCGCGGGAAGCGCACCCGCAGCGGGGCCAGCGTGGGCGGCAGGTAGGCGCGGGGGCCGGGCAGCGGCTTCGGGTACGTGCCCCGCCGGACCGGGCCGGCGCCGGGGACGGAGGCCAGCATCCCGGGTGCGGCGACGAGATGGGTGTGCCCCGGCAGCGCGTACGGCACGTCGCCGAGGACCTTGCCGGGCACGACGACCTCGCCGTACGGCACCCGGGGCCGGACGGGGACCACCGGGCTCGGCGGCCGCTCAAGCCGCCGCTGCACGAAGGCGAGGCTCAGGGCGCCGGCGAGGACGACGGCGCCGGCGGCCGCGCAGGCGACCAGGGCCGACGCCATCGAGTCGGTCAGCTGCAGGGAGACGGCGAAGCCCGCCATCCCGTAGAACACCCCGGACACCAGGGGGATGGTCACGCGCCAGTCGTTGCGGATCCGGGGCCGCCCCGCGGTACGCCGGGCGTGCCGGGCCGCGACGGCGCAGCCCAGGCCGGCGGACGCCAGGGTGAGGCCGCCGCCGAACGGCAGCCGGTAGGCGGTCGACGGGTGGTCGCCGGTCTTCTGCCGCATGTCGCGGAAGGCCACTTCGCGGACGAGCCCGCGCCAGTAGACGGCGGTGACGGTGTCGCCGGGCCCGACGGCGTCGTAGACGTCCCCGCCGCCGAAGCCCCCTTCGTTCATCTTCACCCACTGCGGCGCCCGGCCGCCGCGGGAGAGCTGCAGGTGATGGCTGCCGGGCTTGCCCGAGCGGTACTCCCTGTCCGTGACGGCGACGGGCCCCTCCCAGCGGCACTCCGGCGCCGCCCGGCCGGCCGCACAGCGCGGGGCCGCCTCGTAGTCGCGGCTCTCCTGCAGCGCGCCGGGCAGCACGAGGCCGAGGACCCCGCCGCCGGCGAGCAGAAGCAGGCCGGCGAGGCCGGCGAGCAGCACCGTTCTTCTGGGTGACATGGTGGATGACAACGCGATTCCCCCGAGTACGTGCGGTCACTGCCCCGATTCTTGCATGGGCATGGACACGCCCGGCCGGGGAGGTTTGCCCTGCTCCAGTGAACGCGGCCGGCGCCCGGCGCGGCGGGCCGGGCGCCGGCCCTGCGTCAGAGTTCCCGGACGGCGACGGCGTCGTAGACCATCCAGGAGCCGGCCGCGTTGGTGAGGGTGACGGTGTTCCGGCCGGTGCGGAGCCGGTCGGCGGGGAGCGTGACGTCGAGGGTGCCGGGGCGGACGGGGCCGTCGGACCCGTCGCCCCAGTGGTAGCCCTCGCCGCCGCCCTTGGGGAGCGCGACGGTGGCCGGCGGCCCGTCGTTGAGGGAGACCTCCAGGGTCGGCGGGCCGGACTCGTGGATGTCGACGAGCCAGGCGGTGAGGGCCAGGTCGGCGGCGGGCGGCTGGTCGAGGTCGAAGCGGAGGGTGAAGGTGTGCGCCGTGGCACCGGCCCAGGCGTCGCTGGGACCGGGGTGGATGTAACTCCACCCGGTGGCGGGGTCGTCGGCGCCGACGGTGAAGTCGACGTCGTCGGGGAAGGCCGCGGGATAGTCGCCGTAGCGGTCCGGCGCCAGGGCGAACTCCCCGGTGGCCATGTCGTTGTCGCCGACCAGGGCCACCTTCCGGCTCACGGTCGCGGACACCGCACGGCCGACGTCGGCCTCCTCCCCCTGAGCGGTGAGCGTCAGGGACGTCCCGCCCGACGCATCCGCCGGCGGGGTGAGGGTGAACGTGGTCGTCACCCTGTCGCCGGCGGGCACGTCGAGCGATCGGACCGCGGGCTCGACCGCCCAGCCCTCGGGCGCCTCCAGGCTGACGTCGACGGCGTGCGCCCGGTCCACGTCGTTGCTGTTCACCTGCACCCGGACGGTCGACGGGGTGTCCTGCAGCAGGATCAGCCGCTCCGGGACGGTCTCGATCGACAGCACGGGTGCGACGTGGACGTACGTGATGGCGTCGGGTAGTTCGGTGCCGTCGGCGGCTCGGCCGCTGATCACGACGCGGTGCAGGCCGGACGGGGTGCCGTCGGCGACGCGGAGGGTGAGGTCCTGCTCGGCGGAGCCGTCGGCGGGTGCGGTGAGCCTGCCGCGGGCGGGGTGGACCTCGATGCCGGCGGGGGTACGGGCGCGCCAGGCGGCGGCGACGGGCCATCGGGTGAGGCTGCGTACGGCCAGGGTGAGGGCCCCGGTCTCGCCGGAGTCGACGCGGAGCGTGTCACGGTCGGCGTGGAGCACCGCGGGCGCCTCCGGCGACTTCGAGGGCGGCAGTTCCGCGACGCCCCAGTCCTTGTTGGGCTCCGGGCCCAGCCACAGCTCCAGGGTGCCGCCGGCGGCGAGCCTGTCGTGGTGGAACCAGGCGTTGTCGTGCCGCCGCCCGTTGAGGGCCGCGCCCTGGATGTACGTGTTCTCGGCGGAGTTGTCGTGCGTGACGATCCGGAACGTCCGGCCGCGGTAGTACTCCGGGTGCAGCCGGATGGTGACCGCGTCGAACACCGGCGAGGTGATGTCGTACACCGGACGCGGCAGGCTCGCCCCCGTCACCTCGAACAACCCCATCGCCATCAACGCGCTCATCGACCCCATCTGGCCCTGGTCCTCGTCGAAGTGGCCGTAGCCGTCGGTGGTCGAGATCGCGCCGTACGTCTTCTCCTTCACCTGGCGCACCCAGTACTGGGTCAACCACGGATGCCCCACGTAGTTGAACAGGTGCGCCACCTGCAGCCCGGGCTGGTTGCCGTAACTGACGTGGCCCTGCCCGTACTCGGCGATGAAGTTCGACTCGGCGGACTGCTCGAAGGCGTGGTTGAGCTTGTCGGCGTACGCCTTCCGCCCGCCGAGCCTGTTGGCGAGGGCGATGACGTCGTGCGAGGTGAACCAGGTCGCCTGCCAGGCCTTCGCCTCGACGAAGTCCTCGTGCGACAGCGGGTCGAAAGGATCGTGCCAGCGGCCGTTCATGCCGCGCGGCCGGATGAACCCGGTGGACCGGTCGAAGAGGTTGCCCCAGTTCCCGGACCGTTCGATGAGGAACGACCCCGCGTCGGTGTCGTCCCACACCTCGATCTCGTGCAGCCCCACGTGCGCGCCGGTGCCGCCGGTCGCCTCGAACCGCACCCAGCTCACCCGCCTGGGCCGGAACGCCACCACCCGGTCGCGTCCGTCCGGCGGAATGTCGTCCACCTTCAGCGACGAACCGTCGCTGAACCACAGCACCCCGGAGTTCACCCGCGAACCACCCTCGGCGCGGTCCCGGAGCACCACCTTGCGCACCCGCTTCCGCTCCGGCCAGCTCAGCCTGATCCACGGCCGCTGTTCCGTCGACGCCCACCCCACGTTCACCGGCTCGGTCACGCTGGAGCGCGCCGGCCGGCCGTCGACCGCCCGCACCCCCGCCAGGTTCGCGTCATTGACCTGCGAGGACACCGACACCTCGGCGAACTGCGCGACGTTGATCCCGGACTTCCCCAGCCGCCGCGCCAGCTGCCCCAGCGTCCAGTCCTGGAACGCGTACTCCAGCGTCTGCCCCGCCCCGCCTTCGAGCGGGCCGCCGCACACCTCGTTCGGCACGTATCCGAGGTCGAAGTAATGACGGGCACCGCCGCAGCTGCCCCAGCGCCCGTACTCGAACGAGCCGGCTTCGAAGAGGCCGCCGAGCGAGTGGGCGTCGAGCATGGCCTCGTACGCGAGGTCGATGTCGAAGTCCCGGATGCCCTTGTTCCAGGCGCCGCTGATGAACGAGGTCACCGGCGATCCGGTCATCACCCACGAGTAGTCGCCGGCCACCGGGCCGCGCGGCAGCAGCCCCCCGTCCTCGTACATCCGCAGCTGCGAGCGCACGATGCTGGAGTAGATCTCCGGATAGGCCAGCCCCAGGACGGTGTTGAGGTTCCACTGCGTCAGCCACAGCGCGTCGTAGTTGTACATCGCGAACCGCGGCACACCGCGGGCGTCCGACGGGATCCTCCTGACCTTGCGGTGCTGCCAGGTGTTGTCGAGGTACGTGCCGTCGGCGTCGCTGATCACGCTGCGTCCGCACAGCACGTGGAACAGGTCGGTGTAGAACTTCACCTGCTGGCGGTGGGTGCCCCCCTCGGCGTCGATCCGGCCGAGCAGCCGGTTCCAGTGCCGCTGCGAGGCCGCCCTGACCGCGTCGAAGTCCCAGCCGGGCAGCTCCGCCGCCAGGTTCTTCCGCGCCCCGGCCACGCCCGTGAAGGACAGCGCGACCTTGACCTGGACCTGCTCCCCCGCGCCGAGACCGGCGTAGCGGACGTAGAAGCCCGCGTCGTCGCCCTCGATCTCGTCGACCGCGGCACCACCGTCGACGAGCGCGCCGCCCGCCCACCCATGCAGGGAGTCGAAGGCCTTGTCGAACCGGATGCTGAAGAACAGCTGGTTGTGGTGCGCGGGGTAGGCGTCACCGCGCTGGAAGACGTAGCCCTCCACCTCGCGGTTGCTCCGCATGGTGATCCGGGCGTCCTTCATGAGCGCTTCGCCCAGCTGCCCGCCGAGGTTGACGACGATCTCGCTCCGACCGGCGCCGTCGTAGGTGTAGCGGTGCAGCCCGACCCGGTCGGTGCAGGTCAGCTCGGCGGTGATGCCGTACCGGTCCAGGTGCAGCCGGTGGTAGCCGGGCTCCGCCACCTCTCCGGCGTCGTGGTCCACGTACGACTGCCAGCCGGTGTCGCCCTCCAGCTTCGGCACCTCCTCCCCCGACGTCGGCATCACCTGCACGCCGGAGATCTGCCAGCAGTGCAGGTGGCTGAAGCCCTTGACCTGGTTCTCCTTGCGGAGGTAGCCCGTCCCCCGCGACGAGTGGGTGCTCGTGTCGGGGCGCAGCTTGACCAGGCCGAAGGGGTTGCTGGCCGACTGGAAGAAGAAGAACCGCCCCCGGTCGGACTCCACCCAGGGGTTCACGAGCCGCACGTGATCCCGGCCCGCCTGCCCCGCGGCGCCGCCCTCCACCGGCGCCGCCGCCCAGGCGCTGCCGGGTCCGTGGGCGCTGACCACACCGGCGCCCAGCACGCCGCCGGTGGACAGCAGGAGACGGCGGCGGGACATTCCGCCGGTGGTGTTCCTTGCAGGCATGGCAATCCCCTGTCGGTCGTTCGGTGTCGACGGGCCGGGCGGTGCGGGGGCACGGATGGTTATCGATAACATCCGTGGTGCGGTTGGACCGTAAGGGCCCCGCCCACCGTCGTCAAGGGGGTTGGCCGGCGGGCCGCGAACCCGCTGCTGCGCTGCCGGGAGGAGGGGAGAACGACCGAGTGCCGTCGCGTAGACGCGACGGAGTGGAGCCGGGTCCGTCCCGGCTCCACTCCATGACGCGGGGATGTCACTGGAACTGTGCGAAGAACCTCCAGATCTCTGTCTTGGTCCAGGTGGTGGCGCCGTTGTCGCCGCCGCCGTCGACCGGAGCGGGTGCGTGGCCGCCGTCGAACGCGGCCCACTGGACCGGGTATCCGGTGCTGCAGCCCGCGTAGGCGGTGGTGATGTGGGTTCGGCTGCCCTGCCCGGGCTCGGGCGGGCTCTGCGGGGTGCAGCCGTTGTTGCCGACGAACCTGTCGCGCAGGGACCGTCCCTGCGCGATGTTGAGGACGGAGTCGCTGATGCCGTGGATGCCGAAGTAGGCGACGGGCTGGCTGCCGCCGCTGCACCCGCTGATCTGGGCGCCGGAGATGACCGCGACGGCCCTGAAGTCGTCCGCCCGGGCGCACGCGAGCGCGTAGCTCATACCGCCGCCCCAGCTGAATCCGGTGGCGAACCGCTGTTCCGGATCGACGCAGAGGCCGCCCTCGATGCGCTGGATCATGTCGTCGGCGAAGGCGACGTCCTGACCGCCCGAGTTGGCCCAGCCGTTCCCGAGGCCCTGGGGGGCGACGAGGATCGCGCTGTTGTTGGACTGTTCCTGCTGGCCGTAGTAGGACCACGAGGTCCCGCTCGATCCGCCGGAGGCGACGTCGTTGGCGGTTCCGCCCCGCCAGTGGAACGCGAAGATCAGCCGGTAGGGGTGGCTGTTGTCGTAGTTGTCGGGAACCCTGAGGATGAAGCTGCGGCTCTGACCGCCGCTTTGGATCGTGTGCGTGCCGCTGGTCAGGGTCGGGGCGCTGCCGCATCCGCCGTCGCCGCCGCCGCCGTCGGACGACACCTTGATCATCTGCCACTGCTGGTGGGCGCCGCCGCCGTCGGTGTACTGGACGACGCTGGCGCCGTCGGCCGTGGAGCCGCCCTGCACCTCCACCGCCTTGCCGCTGTTGCGGTTGATCAGCCGGACGTGGTCCGCGTCGGAGTCGGCGAGGCGGAACTGCTGGTTGGCCCCGCCGTGGTCGGCCCACTGCTGGAGCGCGGCGCCGTCGGCGGTCGAGACTCCGGCCACGTCGAGGACCTTGCCCGAGTGCCGGGCCTGGAGCCGGTAGAAGCCGTCGCCGGAGTCCACGAACTGCCACTGCTGGTTGTTTCCGTCGTGGCGCGTCCACTGGTGGACCGGCGCGCCGTCGGCGGTGGACACGTCGGAGACGTCCAGCGCCTTGCCGCTGTTGCGGTTGACCAGGACGTACCAGGCGTCGGTGTCCACGGTCGCCGCCCCGGCGGACGCCGGGTTCACCACGGCGAGCATGCCCATCGCGAGGGTCGCCGCCACCAGAGCGGCGATCCGGGACCACCAGCGATCTCTTCGTGACGGGGCGGAGGAGGCCGCACCGTAGGTCTTCATCGGTTCACCCTTTCGGTCGGGGCGACTCAGGTGCGGGTCCACAGCTGGTTGCTGCCGTTCGTGCAGGAGTAGAGCTGGATCCGGGTGCCGTTGGCGGTGCCGGTTCCGACGGCGTCGAGGCAGAGGCCGGACTGGACGCCGACGATGGATCCGTCGGAGTTGACGCGCCATTTCTGGTTGTCGCCGCCCCAGCAGCTGTAGATCTGGACTCTGGCGCCGTTGCCGGTGCCGTCGGCGTCCAGGCACTTGTCGCCGTAGACCCTCAGCTCGCCGGCGTCGGTGGCGGTCCACTGCTGGTTGGTGCCGCCGTGGCAGTCCCACAGCTGGATCTGGGTGCCGTCGGCGGTGCTGGCGTTCGGCACGTCCAGGCAGCGGCCAGAACCGACGCCCCTGATCTGACTCCCGTCGCCCCCGGGCGGTGTGGAGTCATCGCCGTTGAGGGCGTCGAGGACGGCGTTGTACGCGGGCTTCTTGTTGCCGTTGCCGTCGAACAGCAGCGGCGTCTGCTCCGACCGCCAGGAGTCGGTGTCGCGCACGCCCCAGACGGTGATGCCGAGGCAGCGGTCGACGGCCAGGCAGTCGTTGACCACGTTGGCGTACGTCGTGGGCGAGGCGCCCTGGATGTCGAGCTCGGTGATGGCGACATCGACGCCGAGGTCGGCGAAACTCTGCAGCGTGGTGCGGTAGTTGCTGTTGTACGGGCTGTTGTTGTTGAAGTGCGACTGGAAGCCGACGCAGTCGATCGGCACGCCGCGCTGCTTGAAGTCCCGGACCATGGCGTACACGGCCTGGGTCTTGGCCCAGTCCCAGTTGTCGGTGTTGTAGTCGTTGTAGCAGAGCTTGGCGTCGGGGTCGGCGGCGCGGGCGGTGCGGAAGGCGTCCTCGATCCAGTCGTTGCCGGTGCGCTGCAGGTTGGAGTCGCGCCGTGCGCCCGAGCCGCCGTCGGCGAACGCCTCGTTCACGACGTCCCACTCGGCGATCCTGCCCTTGTAGTGGGCCATCACGCCGTTGATGTGGTCTCTCATCGCCTGGCGCAGATCGCCGCCGCTGAGGCTCTGCATCCAGCCGGGCTGCTGGGAGTGCCAGGCCAGGGTGTGGCCGCGCACCTGCTTGCCGTTCTGCACCGCCCAGTTGAAGACGCGGTCGGCGTTGGAGAAGTTGAACTGGCCCCGCTGCGGCTCGGTGGCGTCGATCTTCATCGCGTTCTCGGCCGTCACCGAGTTGAACTCGCGGTTCGCGATCGACGTGTACTGCGAGTCGCCCAGCCTGCCCGCGGCGATGGCGGCGCCGAAGTAGCGGCCGCTCTGCGCCGCCGCGGCGCCGAGCGTGCTCTCGGCGGACTGCGCGGGCGGCGGCGCGGCCAGCGTGGCGACCGTGGCGAGGGCGGTGACGACCAGCGCCAGCAGCAGGCCGCGGAGCGTCCGGCGGGGACCGGGTCTGGGAAGGGCATACGAGCCCATGACTGTGCCTCCAAGCGTAGAGATCACGAAGACTGAAGCGCAGGGGAGTGCGTCGTCCGCTCCCACGCGGCAGAGGTGGCACTGGTGCTGTGGTGCCCGGAGCTGTCGTGCGGCGGTACGTGGGGATCTGCCGTGCGGTGCAGATGACTCAGGGCCGACGGAGTTCGAGGTTCGAAATCCCGAACTACGACCAGCCCCTCAGACAAGGATGATTGAGGGGTGACGGTGCATCGTCAACACTTCCCGCACAAGAACTTTCTGCCTCGGGCCCGAAAATTTCGCAACCTCGGCGGGGCGGACGAGGAGCCGCCACATCGCCGATTCCGCCGTCGACGGACAGCACACGAGGCCAGCCCAGGTCGGGGCGGTACGCCGCCGCCGAGCTGCTTGCTACCAGATCGACACCGGCCGTCACCGAGGACCTCGTACTCCCGGCTCGCGGCGTCGGAACATCCGGGAATTCTTCGAAAGATTTTCGACTCTGTCCCCACGACCGGGCGGACACTCGACGGGCAGACCGAAGTGACGGAACAGGCCGGCGTCGAGAAGGCGACGATCCGGGTGATCAGCATGTCGTCGACCGTGAGGACGTGGACGGCATGCGCCCAGTGCACGCCGTCGGTGCCGCGCCGGTACGCAGCGACGGCCGGCTGCCCGTTGGCGCGCGTGGGCAGGAGCCGCAGCCCGCCCGGATCGGCGAGCACCCGGGACCCGACGAAGCCCGCGACGGCGTCCCGCCCCCGGAACCACATCGGGAACGGCGGCATCCCGAACCGGGCGTCCTCCCGCAGCAACTGCACCAACTTGCTGACGTCGGCGGTCTCGAAGGCCGACACGTAGGCGTCGAGCAGGTTCCGCAGCCGGAGTTCCGACGGTTCGCCGACCTCGGACTCCAGGGGCGGCCTGCTGGCCAGCCGGGCCCGGGCGCGCTGCAGGACGCTCTTGACCGCGGCGGTCGAGATGCCGAGCAGGTCGGCCACCTCGGCGGCCCGCCAGGCGAGGACGTCGCGCAGAACGAGCACGGCGCGCTGTCTCGGAGGCAGCAGTTGCAGCGCCGCGACGAACGCGAGCCGCAGGGTCTCACGGGACTCGACGGCCGACGCCGGGTCGCGGAGGTCCGCCTGCGCCGGCGCGGTCGGAAACGGCTGCACCCAGTCGGTGCCGGTTCGGTGCGGGGCGTCGGGCACGTCGAGGTCGTTGCCCGGGCCCGCCAGTCCGGACGGCAGCGGTCTGCGGGCGCGCTGTGCGGCGGCCGTGTCAGGCAGGCGTTGGTGGCGATCCGGTACAGCCAGGTGCGTACGGAGGACCGGTGCTCGAAGGACGCGTACGACCGCCACGCACGCAGGTAGACGTCCTGGACGACGTCCTCGGCCTCGTCGATGGAGCCGAGCATGCGGTAGCAGTACGCCAGCAGCTCACGCCGGAAGCCGACGGTGGCGTCGGTGAAGTCCGCACAGCCCGGCCCGGTGGGCGGCGCGGACTCCTGGGCAGCCTCATGGGCATATGTCGTCATGCTGAGACAGACCGTGGACCGGCCCGGCGCGGGAGAGACCAACGGCCCGACTCCCCGGCGGGACTCCCCGCCTCAGGAGCGCCGCGCGGTCGCCGCGTCGCGTCGTGCGGCGGCGATCAGCGCTGCAGGCGTTTCAGGACCGATTGTCTGCCGTCCCGTAGCCAGGACGTGTCCGGCAGGACCTGCAGGCCCTCGTCGTAGCAGGCCAACGCCTCTTCCAGACGCCCGAGTGCCGCCAGGGCGGCTCCCTTCCGCCCCCATGCCGTGGCCCGCCAGTCGTCGTCGTGCTCCGCCGCCGCGATGGCGCGGTCGTAGCAGGCCAGTTCCTCTTCGTCGGATCCGTGCAGCTTGCCGTGGATCAGGCCCTTGTGCACCAGCAGCTCGGCCAGGTCCCCGGCCAGGCGCAGCGCCTTCTCGCAGTACTCCCCGGCCTGTTCGTAGCGTTCGAGCCGGTACGCCGCGAGTGTGAGGTTGCACCAGACGCTCGGATCGTCCGGCTCGAGGTCGTCCGCCCGCCGCAGGACGTCGAGGGCCTCCGCGGGGCGCGACAGGAGCAGCAGCGTGTTGCCCTTGTTGGCGAGTGCCAGGGCCGAGCGGGGTGCGACGGCCAGGGCGCGGTCGAGGTCCGCAAGGGCGTCGGCGTGCCGGTACTGCCGGCCTCGTAGCATGGCCCGGATCACCAGGATGCCCGGGTCACGCGGGCGTAGCTCGACGGCTCGGGAGGCCGCCTCCTCCGCCTCCTCGAAGCGTTCCAGGTCGGCCAGTGCGTTGGCCTTGCTCCCCCACACGTTGCCGATGTCGGGGCGCAGTTCCAGGGCGCGGTCGTAGCACTCCAGAGCGTCCTCGTGGCGCTTCTCGGAGAGGAGCTGATTCCCGCGGTTCAGCCACGCGCTCGGCTCCTCCGGGTTCAGCTCGACGGCGCGATCGTAGGCGGCCAGCGCTTCGTCGGCTCTGTGCAACCGGCCCAGGGCCATACCGTTCACCTGCCACAGCTTGCTGCGGACGACGTCGCCGTCCCCGTCCCGCTCGGCCGTGCGCAGTCCCTCGCACGCCTCGGTCAGGGCTTCGTCGAAGCGGTCCAGGTGGATGAGGCCCACCGCCCTGGACACGTACTCCTCGGCGGTCAGGAGCGGCGACTCGGGGGGCGGCGGTGCGGGGCGGCCGAGCGCCTGCCGGTACGCCCCGTCCAGCAGCTCGCGTACGGCCGCGAAGTCGGGCGGGCGGTTCTCCCGGTCCGGTTCGGTGCACGCGCGGATCAGCCGGTAGAGCCGGGTGCGGCGGGTGCGCCAGCCGGTGGTGCGGTCGACGTACGCCTTGGCGCGCCCATCGCCGGGCGGCAGCACGCCGGTGACCATCTGGAAGAGCACCACGCCGAACGCGTAGACGTCGGCGCGGGTGTCGAGGGCGGCGCCGGGGACGTACTGCTCGGGGGCCATGTAGCGCGGCGTTCCGGCCACCGACGTGTGCGACGCCGGCGTGTCGGGCGGCGGTTCGCCGGGACGGGGGAGGTCGGCGTCGCCGGGGTCGAAGGCGCGGGCCAGGCCGAAGTCGGTGACGCGCAGGGTGTGGTCGCTCGTCAGCAGGCAGTTCGCCGGTTTGACGTCGCGGTGCACCAGGCGCAGTTGGTCGTGGGCGTGGCGAAGCCCGTCGCAGAGGTGCCGGGCGAACCGCAGGGCGCGGGCGGGCGGGAGCGCGCCGGCCGCCAGCAGACGGGCCAGGTCGCCGCCCTCGGCGTACTCGGTGACCACACAGGGCAGCCCCTCGATCCACTCCACGTGCTCGGCGGAGGCGATGTGCCGGTGCGGGCGCAGCCGTACCCAGGTCAGCGCCTCACGCTCGAAGCGCGCCCGGTCCTCGTCGCTCCACAGCAGCCGGGCGTCGTAGGTCTTGAGCACCCTGCGCGCGCCGGTGTCGCTGGCGCGTACCACGTAGACGACACCGAATCCACCGCGGCGTACGTCCAGCACGGTCCAGTGGCCGATGTGCCGCTGGCTGGCCAGCCGCTGGCCGACCCGGAAGTTCTCCCGCTTCGGTTGGCCCTGATCCATAGCCTCCACCCTGCCGCACGAAGGGTTGCGAAGAGTGTCTGTTCTTATTCGCCGTATCTTAAATAGATGCGGCTCTCCGGGGACGCCGACGTGAACAACATCAGCGTGGGAAGGCCGACGAGCACGGCCCGGCCCGGTCGCTGCCGGGCGCAGCCGACCGCGGCTCAGGCGTCCTTCGACACGTCTGCGTAGCGCAGGTCGTTCTCGACGTGGACGTCGTCGGGCGCCTGACGATGCGTGTCTGCTCGATAAGGTCGTTCACCACAGGCTCGGGTCGTGGAGCGGAGCGAGGGAACGGGTGCATCTCAGCTGTACGCGCCGATGTCGAATCTGCTGACCGAACGACTCTCCGGCAAGTGACGACGGAGGGCGACGGTGCTGTTCATCTTCCACGACCCTCACGACCCCATGAACCCGCCGCGGAACGCACGCTGTACGTACGAGCGAAGCAAGGTGTCGAGGCCATCGCACGGGCGGAAGGATGGGCACGCGATTGAACAGGATCGCCGCGGACTCGCTGTATGCGGTGTCGTACCGCTCCGCCTGGGGTGCGGACCCGGACGGCCCTCTCGGGCACCTGCTCATCCGCCGGCTCGATGACCACCAGGTCGTCGCAGAGACTCCGGCGAGGAGCGAGCAGGAAGCGCGGGCGCTGATCGCTGCGGCCGAGGCGGACGTGCGGGGCCCGGCCGACGTCTTCGAGAGCACGTACGGGATCGGCGCGGACCGTGCCGCCGATCCCGGTCCCGACGTGACCCGGCGGGACGTGCTGCGCGTCCCGGGGCCCGAACCGGAGCGGAACCGCGGCGAGCGCATCGCCACCGTCGATGAGCGCCTCACCGTGTTCCCGCACGCTCGGGACGTGTTCGTCACCGACCAGCGGCACCTCGCGCAGTGCCTGCATCCGCTCGTGTCGATCGAGCTGAGCGCGGTCGACTCCTCCCTGCGCGGGTGCGTCCATCTCCTCAGCCCGGTCGCCGACCTGAGCGAAGAAGCGGAGGCCGGCAGCGACGGCACGACGCCGAACTGGCTCTTGTTCCACGTCGACGAGAACGGGCTCTACCGGCTGCGGGGAAACCCCGACCTGCTCGCCGAGGACTCGATCACGCACAGCTCACCCGCCCACCCCGAGGCCCAGAACCAGTTCGACGCGACGAGGGCACGCTGGGAGCGGTACGGAGTGCTGGTCTGGGGCGAGACGGACGACCCCACCCGGCAGCGCGAGGGCTGGGGCACGGACATCGCCGTAGTCGACCTGCTCGGCGGCGACCCCGGCGGCGGCAACTGGACCGCCTTCCCACCGCCCGCCGGGCTCACCCTCGACACCGACAACGCCGTCCCCCTCCTGCGACTCGACCGCGGACGACGACCGTTCACCTTCGTCGCGGCCACCGCCGGATACCCGTGGCGGCCCGAAGGCGCGGACGCGATCCTGCTGTTCTTCGAGCCGTACACCCGCACCGCGGCGCTCACGTACGACTGGAACTGACCCGCGGATGGCGCGGCCTCGCATCGAGAGGGAGAACGTCACCGCAGGCGGAGGTGGTCTGGTGCAGCCACGGAAGCCCCCAGGGAGACGAAACCTGGGGCACCGGTGCTCGTAGCCACCAGCGTGGAACCACCTGAATCGAATCTGCAACGGCCATGGGTGCCGGAGACGGTCTGACGGGGGGATAGCCCGACCACGAGCCCGGGTGATCACCCCATCCCTCCAGCACGCGCCCCCGGGCATCGTGGGATCAGACCGGGAAATGGACGATCAAGGACGGGCAACGTGATCAAGCACAAGCGTACGCTCGGTGGCACACTCACCCTGGCCGTAGCCCTCGGTGTCACGGCGGCCGCACTGCCGGGCAACGCCGCCGCCGAAGCCACCACCAGCGCAGTCACCGCCGGAGCGCCCGCCAACGCCGCCGCCGACGAAGCTCGGCTGCGTGCACTCCTGCACAGGCTGACCACCGTCGACGGCGCCCCCGGAGCGCTCGTCGAGGTACGGGACCGGCGCGGCAGCACCGTGCTGACCGACGGTGTCGCGAACGTCAAGAGCCACGCGCCGGTGCACCGTAACAGCAGATTCCGGATCGGCAGTATGACCAAGACGTTCACGGCGACGACCATGCTGCAGTTGGTGGGAGAGCATCGCGTCGACCTGGACGCGCGCGTCGAACGCTACCTCCCCGGCGTCGTCCGCGGCCACGGCAACGACGGTCGGGCGATCACCGTCCGCCAGCTGCTCCAGCACACCAGCGGCCTGCCCGACTTCCTCGACTACTTCAACCCGCTGGAGGTCCTCAACGACCCGCTGGCCCATCACGATCCCCTCGACCTGGTGAACATCGCGCTCGCCCACCCGCCGACCTTCGAACCGGGCACTGGCTGGAGCTACTCCAACACGGGCTACCTGCTGGCCGGCATGATCATCGAAGAGGTGACCGGCAACACCTACGGAGAGGAGATCCAGCGGCGCATCATCGAGCCGCTCGGCCTGTGCGAGACGTCTGTGCCGGGTGACGCCTCGGCGATTCCCGGACCGCACCCGCGCGGGTACGTGCGCCCGGGCGAGGACGCACCGCTCACAGACATCACCCGAATCAACCCCTCGGTCGGAGGCGCGGCCGGCGGGATGATCTCCAGCGGTACCGACGTCAACCGGTTCCTGAGCGCGCTCGTACGCGGCAAGCTGCTGCACCCGGCCCAGCTCAAGGAGATGATGACGACCCGCCCGACCGGCGGCTCGGACGGCCGGGCGTACGGCCTCGGTCTGGAGAGCAAGCCGTTGCCCAGCGGCGGCCTCTACTGGGGGCACACCGGTGACTTCCTCGGATACGAGACGGCCGCCGGCACCACGATCAACGGCAGGCAGGCCACGGTCATGGTGAACCTCGGCCCGGGGAACTCGGACGCCCAGAGCGACGACATCCAGGCAGCCGTCGAGACAGCGCTGTCCGGGGCCCGTTCCCCGGTCTCCGAGTAGCACCCGCCGACCGGTGGCGGCAGTACAGGAGCTCGGCCCGACTGTCGCCGCACCGGTCCGCGCAGGCCCGCCAAAGCCAGCTTCCGACCTCGAACTTCTCGCGAAGACGCAGGTGCCTGGGTATGGTGCGGCAATGCGGTCACTTGACTACGCGGCGGCGTTGCCGTTCCTGAGTAACGTCGAAGTCATCGCCTCCACCGTCGTCGCCGTCTGTACCGCGATCACGGGAGTCGTCGCTCTCGCACGCGCCATCCGTTCCAACCAACGGACAGTGCGGGCGAAAAGCCTCAAGATTGGCTGGCAGGTCGATTCAGGCCCCGACTCGACAGGTGCCCTCGTCCTCAACGAGTCCCAGGCGACGTTTCAGAAGTTAGTCATCACCGTCACTTGCGGCCCACGCCTGCGTACGGCACGCAAGGACATCGCCCTTCTCAAGGCAGGCGACGAGCATCTGTGGCCGAGCGACGACGTCCACAGTTCGGTGAGGACCAGGCCGTCTCCCACGGATGCCTCGACCAGGCACCACGGCACGCCGCACAATGTGCAGATCACCTTCCGGGACGGCAAAGGCTACTGGTCCAGAAGCGATGAGCGGCTCGACCGGGTGCGGTCGCTGGTGGTCTGGGCGGAGCGGACACGGGCTCGCACTCTGGCCAGATACTTTGGGTCTTCCAGTCCTTTCCGCAGAACGTACGCCGTCTCCGTCAAGGTGGAGTCGTTCGACCGCACCGAGGCGCTGGAAGAAGCGCTCTCAAGACTCGTCGCGACTGGTCGCCCACCACGCGGCTACCAGGTTCCGGATGTGGTGGCCGGGCCGCATGACTGGATCGGGCGCGTCGTGCGGGAAGGCTCGGTACTCGAGCCGCCGTTCAGCCCTGCAGGGCTGGCTCGAATCTCCCCTGTCGCTGTGGCAGCACTCACCAGCCAGGAACAGCTCTACGCGATACCGTACGTCTTCGACAGCGTGGCTCTGATCCGCAACAACGCGCTTGTGGGCAGCGGTCCGATGCCGACGACGTTCGGCGAGACCATCCGCGCCGGTAACGCGGTTGTCGAAGCCAGAGGAATCGAGGACGGCGCCGGAGTCGCGCTCCAGGTCGGATCCCCCGATCCAGCGGGGAATGCTGGCGATCCGTACCACATGTGGCCACTGTTCTCCAGCTGCGGCGGGACGTTCTTCGGCCTGCGCAGGACTCCCTCCGAAGGGGGCGGCAACGACAGGTTCGAGGACATCTCAGTCTGGCGCGAGAACTTCGTGAACGCGTTCGTTCAGCTAAGCAAGCTCGGCACCGGTCCGGGCGGGAACGGCGCGCTGAACCCGGACATCGGCCGCGCGGAAGCATTGCCGCTCTTCTTGGAGGGGCGCGCCCCGTTTCTGGTCTGCTCGTCACGTGCCCTCGCCTCGATCAAGGACAAGCGCCTGGACGTGAGCGTCGCCGCGATACCTCCGTTGGGTGACAGGCAAGCCGTGTCGATGGTCTCGGTGTACGGCTTCTACATCTACCGGGACGCACCGAATGTTCCCGCGGCACGCGACCTGGTGACCTCCTATCTGTCCCAACCGGACGCGGGTGAAGACCTCAACAAGCTTCAGCAACTGGTACCCGTACAGGAGGAGGCGATGCGCACCGTCGCCGCCCGGGACGCGGTCCTGCGTCCGTACATCGGTCAGTGTGACGACGGCCAAGTGATGCCGTCGTGGCCGGAGATGCGTGCGGCGTGGCAGCTCCTCGGACAGACCGAGTACAAGGTGCTGGCCGGCGAGGGCGACCCGCGTGCCGTGGCCGGGGAAGCCGCCGAGGCCGGATGGGAGCTACTCCAGGAGGCACGCCGCTCCGAGTAGCGAGCCCCCGAAGCGCTCGGCCGACGCGGTCGTTTAACACTGTCCGCGTATACCCCGCACCGGCTCGCCGTTCAGCACTCGCCAGCCGAAATCCAGCCACGGTATCGGAACCGGGGCGACCCGCATTCAGGCCGCCCTGGGGACAAGGGCTGTCGGTGCTTGGAACGCTTCGGACTGTCCTGCGCGGTTTCGTCCTCCTGAGGTGATCAGTGTCCGTTCGTCCCTGGTCTGGTGCGGCAGTACCCAAGCTCACGGCCCAGATGGCGCAGGCCAGCAACCAACGCGGCACCACGGCGATGCCCCGACCCATGTGCCTCACCGGCAGCCGAGCTGGTGAACGAAGACGGGCCGACCGACGAAGAGAGGTACGCCCCCACACACGGGACAAGCCTGCGCACCCTTCACCTGCCCGGCGACCATTTCGACCTGCTCGTGCCGAAAGACCTCATCGAGGGCACCCCACTTCCCGCGGCACTCCTCCGCACCACGCCCCCGTCCACCTGGTGGTCCCAGGTCTGTCGGCGGTACCGGTTCAAGGCCCATTGACAGGGGTGCGGGGCGCTGGTTCGGCCGGGCGTCGTCATTGACGTGGGCATGGTGTCACAGGCACCATGAGGTACGCCGTTTGGGAGCGCTCCCATACGTTGAGACGGCCGGGACAGCCGCCTCCTCGCGACGCTCTCGCCGACCACGGAACGAGAAGGGCCGCCGCATGCACCCTCCCGCCTCCGCCTCACCTCACCGCAAAGCCCGCCTCCGTCACCCGGATCGCGGGGACCGACGCCGGCGGGGCAGGGGCGCGCGGGGCAGGGGCGCGCGGGGCGCGGGCCGGGCCGGGTTCGCCATCGGGCTGGCCGCCGCCGTGGTGTTCGGCGGCGGCGGCCTGGTCGCGCCGCCCGCGGCGGCCGCCGCCGAGGCCCCTGAGGCGGGGTTCAACTACGCCGAGGCGCTGCAGAAGTCGATGTTCTTCTACGAGGCCCAGCGCTCCGGCGACCTTCCGGAGGACAACCGCGTCTCCTGGCGCGGCGACTCCGCCCTCGACGACGGCTCCGACGTCGGCCTGGACCTCACCGGCGGGTGGTACGACGCCGGCGACCACGTGAAGTTCGGCTTCCCCATGGCGTTCAGCACCACCCTCCTCGCCTGGGGCGGGCTGGCCGCGCAGGACGGCTACGAGCAGTCGGGGCAGCTCGCGTACCTCAAGGACAACCTGCGCTGGGTCAACGACTACTTCATCCGCGCCCACCCCGAGCCCGACGTCCTCTACGCCCAGGTCGGCGACGGCGACGCAGACCACCGCTGGTGGGGACCGGCCGAGGTGATGCCCATGGAGCGGCCGGCCTACCGCGTGCACCCCGGCTGCCCCGGCTCGGACGTCGCCGCCGAGACCGCCGCCGCCATGGCGTCGTCCTCGCTGCTCTTCTCCGCCGACGACCCGTCGTACGCCGCCACCCTCGTCCGGCACGCCGAGCAGCTCTACGACTTCGCCGACACCCACCGCGGCGTCTACTCCGACTGCGTACCCGCCGGCAACTTCTACCGCTCCTGGTCCGGCTACCAGGACGAGCTGGTCTGGGGCGCGTACTGGCTCTACAAGGCGACCGGCGACGACGCCTACCTGGCCAAGGCCGAGAGCGAGTACGACCATCTCAGCACCGAGCCGCAGACCGACACCCGCAGCTACCGCTGGACCCTGGCCTGGGACGACAAGTCCTACGGCGCCTACGCCCTGCTGGCCATGGAGACCGGCGACGAGCGCTACGTCCAGGACGCCAACCGCTGGCTGGACTTCTGGACCACCGGCGTGAACGGCCAGCGCGTGCCGTACTCACCCGGCGGCCAGGCCGTCCTCGACACCTGGGGCTCCCTGCGCTACGCCGCCAACACCGCCTTCGTCGCCCTCGTCTACGGCGACTGGCTCGCCGCCGCCGACCCCGACCGGGCCGAGCGCTACCGCGCCTTCGGTGAGCGCCAGATCGACTACGCCCTCGGCGACAACCCCCGCGGCTCCAGCTACGTCGTCGGCTTCGGCGCCAACCCGCCGCGCAACCCGCACCACCGCACCGCCCACGGCTCGTGGACCGACCAGATCACCTCTCCCGAGACCAACCGGCACGTCCTCTACGGGGCCCTGGTCGGCGGCCCCTCCGGCCCCAACGACCAGTACACCGACAGCCGCCAGGACTACGTCGCCAACGAGGTCGCCACCGACTACAACTCCGGCCTCTCCGGCGCCCTCGCCACCCTCGTCGAGCGGTACGGCGGCAGCCCGCTGCCCGACTTCCCGCAGGCCGAGGAGCCGGACGGCCCGGAGATGTACGTCGAGGCGTCCCTGAACGCCCAGGGCGCGGGCTTCACCGAGGTCAAGGCCACCGTCCGCAACCGCAGCGGCTTCCCCGCACGGACGCTGGACCAGGGCACCTTCCGCTACTGGTTCACCCTCGACGAGGGCGTGGCCCCCGCGGACCTCACCCTGTTCTCCGGCTACAGCGAGTGCCCGTCGCCGCTGCGCGGCCCCTTCCAGGCCGAGGGCGACCTGTACTACGTGGAACTGGACTGCACCGGGAAGGAGATCTTCCCCGGCGGCCAGTCCCAGCACCGCGCCGAAGTACAGTTCCGCATCACCGGGGGCGCCGGCTGGGATCCCACCAACGACTGGTCGTACCAGGGCCTCACCACCCAACCGGCCGCAGCCGAGAACATCGCCCTGTACGACGCGCAGGAGCAGGTCTGGGGCAAGGAACCGCCGCCCGCCCCGGGCAGTTAGCCAGAGGTGTCGCGAGCCCTCCAGGGCTGTCATCCCAGCAACGTCCCGGCACGGGACTCACGACAGAGTACGAGAGGACTCGGGATCGCCAACGCTCCACGACAGCGCTGGCAAGGGGCCGAGGTCCGAGGGACTTATCCGCAACGTCTGCGGCTCCGTCGCGCTCACGAACTCCCACGCCTCGCCCGCCAACCGCTACTCACAGCGGCCAAACGATCAGTGAATCACCGGGGCCGTAGGTTGTATCGAGGCCCGGAGATTCGACGCCGCTGCGCGGGACCGCCACGACTGGAACGGGTTCGTCGGTGAGGGCGGCCCGGTGCCGATCGAGAGCTGCCAGGTTGTGCCGGTCGAAGGGGGACTGCTCCAGCCAGTTGATGGAGCCGAGGAAGAGCAGCGGAGTGCGGTCCGCACCAAGATATCGATCTCGACGTCGTTGGTGCGAGTCCAGTAACCGCCCACCGCGGGGGCTGCCGGGAGCTGGTCGTCGGGCAGGCTCAACCGCCCGGCCGTGCGGGCCGGTCCAGCCCTCCCGGATCCGCACCACGGCCAGAGCCCCGCCCTCGTCCTCCATCCGTCAGATCAGCCTCAGAAGCCACCCAGGAATCGAAGAGCAGGAACGTCGGCGTACTCGCGGGCCAGGTGCCGCGCGATCTGCTGCGGTGACCACTTCTCGGTGAGCTTCTCGCGCACCAGCGTCCGCAGCGGTCCGCTGCTGCGGAGCTTCTCCTCCTTGGGCCGCTGACGCCGAAGCAGGGCCTGGTTGTGTGCCCACCAGGGGTGGTAGCTGCCGTCGGACTTCGCGTTGCGCTTGATCTCGCGGTAGACAGTCTGAAAGCTCTTGCCGATCGACGCGGCGATCGTCTTGACGGTCTGCTTCGCGTGCAGCCCATCGGCGATGGCGATACGGTCCTGCTGGGTCAGGAAGCGCGGCGAGATCGGGCCGGGGTCAGGGACGGTCATGCTCCCAGCTTCGATGAACCAGTGGGATCCACAGCTGGCGGACACCCCGACCACCCGAGCGGCCGCGGCTCCCTTGTATCCCTCGCGCAGCAACTCGAAGTAGCGCTGCTTCACCGCTGTCGGCATCTTGTTGGGCGGGTACTTCGGCATCCGAACGCTCTCCTTCCGAGGCGTTCGCAACCACCAATAGAACTCAAGCCGCATCCAGCGGCCGGTTCTGCCACTCAGCCATGCCGTCCATCACGCTGTCGGTGATCGTGGTGATGGTCGACTCCGACACACTTGCGCCGTAGACCTCGGCCAGGTGGGCGGAGATCTCGCCGTGCGTGAGGCCCTTGGCGGACAGCGGCAGCACTATCTCGTCCACGCCGGACAGCCGCCGCTGCCGCTTCTTCACGATCTGCGGCTCGAAGCTGCCCCCGACGTCCCGCGGGACGCTGATCCCGACCGGGCCGGCACCGGTGGTCACAGCCTCGGCCCGCCGGCCACTGCGGGAGTTGCCACCGTCCCGACCGGCCGCCTCATGCTTCTCGTAGCCCAGGTGGTCGGTCATCTCCCCGGAGCCACGGTACTGCGTGGGCTATACGTTGGAGCGGAACACCGGGCGCACAGGTTTGACCTGCGGACTCACCGGAGAGTCGGACTGGATCCAGCCGGGATCCAGCCACCGGAAACGGCGGGGTCCCTGACCCCGTTTGCACTGGATACACGGCCCGCCGAGGGCCCACCCTGCGCCCATGACTCGCGGAGGATCGCGCCCGGGATCAGCCTCGCCCGGCACTCGTCCGGGTGGTGGTCATCGGGTCATCGGCCGTGCGTCGGGGGGCAGAGAGGAGAGGGGGGCGGGCGTCACCCGGCCCTGCCGGGCCGGTTCAGGAACGGGTGCCGGCCATGGCCGCTTCGACCAGGTCATGGCCCAGGTCGAGGCGGATCCCGTCCGGGTTGCTCAGGTTGTAGCCGGCGTACCAGCCGGCGTCGGCCTCCGGGTGCGGCCCGACGACGGCGACGCGCCCCTCGCCGTATGGGGCGAGGACCGCGGCCGGCAGGGCGTTGTCGTACGTGGCGATCACGGTGGCGGTGGCGGCCTCGTCGGCCAGCTTGAAGTAGGGCCCGTCTCCTGGAAGTACATGTGCCGCCGCCGGCCGGGCCAGCGGACGGGGATGACGGTGTCCGCCGCCGTGTGCACCGACGCGTCCGGGGAGGCGATGTACGCGTCGGTGTCACCGGGCAGGAGGCCGAAGCCGGGGCTGCGGCCGGCCAGGTAGGCGCCCATGCAGAAGCCGAGATAGCGGCCTCCGCCGCGCACCCGGCGGCTGAGCGGACCGGCGAAGGCACGCATCTCCCGCCAGGCGGCCGTCACGTCGTCACCGCCGCCCGGCTGGGCGTAGATATCCGCCTTTCCCAGTGCCGACGCCGTCAGCGGCACGTCCTCGCCGGGGCCGCAGTACCGCACAAGCGGGGCCGACGGCGAACCTGTACGGTGAACCCTCCGGTTGTCAAGTACACCGCGGGCGTCGTCCAGACTGCTGGCGGCCAGGGTCTTGCCGTCGGAGACCGGCGACAAGGAGCGCATCGTCCTCGGCGGCCTCTACCTGCGGAAGCTCTGCAGCCTGAACGTCCTCGCCGGCGCCCGCATGCCCGGCGGGCGCAGTCGCGCAGCAGCCCGGCTTACGCCTGGGCCGACTCACGGCAGCCCCCGGCCAGGGCGAAGGCCGCGCTTGCGGCCCGGTAGTTTTCTGCCGCATCACACCCGCTCGACTCCGCGCACACCCCGGTCGCTGCGTGCACGCTTGAGCTTCGAGTACCACCGGGCCCGCGTGCGGTCGCCCTCGGTGCCGGCGATGCGGTGGAAGACCATGCCGATGGCGGTCTC
>NZ_BAAAPF010000073.1:0-23406 GCF_039531005.1 Streptomyces synnematoformans | reverse complement strand
AGCGCCCGGTCGCGTGCATCCCCGGCGCCCGCTCCGCCTCCAGCAGCGTCACCCGCCGTCCGCCGTGCCGCCCGGCGAGAAACCACCCGGCCGCGGCGCCGGCGATGCCGCCCCCGACGACCAGGACGTCAGCCATGGGTGCCGGCTCTTCGCGGCGCCACCGGTCCGGTCCCCTGCGTGCCGAGCGTTCCCCATGCGCCCACCGCGGCATCCCTTCGTACGTCAGCACGAATACGGCGGCAGAGACTAGGGGAGGCTCCCGGGGCCGGGTAGCCCGGCCGAATGGCCAATTTCTTGTGCGTACCGCGGACTTGACAGCGGCGGAGAGGGCGGCCCGGCGCAAAGTCTGCGCAGATATTTCATACAACCTCTCTGCATACCGGGCTCGATGCCCTAGATTGACGGTGCATCAGCTGTTCGTGCGTGCAGCGGCCGAAGGTGATCTGTCGGCCCGGCGCCGAGCCGTTGACTACCCGGGAGCCCGGCGGGGCGCGTGGCCTTGCCACCCGGGGTGAGTTGTTCAGATAGCACTGAATTACCGGGATGTGTCTTCGTGGGGAGCGGAGGCCTCCCGAGGGGAGCACCATCGCGGGAGGCTGAGAAGCCTCCCCGGGGGGGATCAGTGTTGAACGAACACGTCGAGCCTGCCGGTGAGCTGGGATTATCCGGTGGGCGGGTGGAGTTGGCCGACCCTTTTCCGCCGACGCGCGGGCATCCGGCGAACGGGAGGGACGGCCGGCCCGCGAGCGACTGGGAACAGCGCTACCGCCGTGCCGTGATCCTGGGCGACACGCTGGCCACCGCGCTCGTGGTGGCGGTGGTCGGCGGCCTGTTCGGGGTCCGGGACGCGGCCGACTGGCACGAGAAGTGGGTGGTACTCGCCTTCGGCACCGAGCTGCTGGTGCTGGGGGCGCTGGCGGTGGGCCGGGCGTGGGTTCCGGCCGTGCTCGGCCAGGGCGCCGAGGAGTTCCGCCGGCTCGGGCGCGCCCTGTCCACGGCGGTCGTCGTGCTGGCGCTCGGCGGGATCGCCCTGACCTCGCGCAACATCAAGCTCTGGATCTTCGTCGCGATCCCGGCGATCGCGCTCGCCACCATGACCGAGCGGTATCTGCTGCGCCTCCGGCTGCACAGGATGCGGCAGCAGGGGCGCTGTCTGCGGCCCGTGCTCGCCGCCGGCAGCCCGGCCACCGTGCGTGACCTGATCGCCCGGGTACGCAGGTTCCCGCACCTCGGCTGGCGGGTGGACGCGGTGTGCACGCCGGACGGCCCCGGGCCCGACGGCGACCACGTGGACGGGGTGCCGGTGGTCGGCCGGCTGACCGACGTCGCCGCGCACGTCGGCCGCGGCGGCTACCGCGTCCTCGCGGTCACCCCGGACCCGCACTGGTCGCCGGAGCGGCTGCAGCGGCTGGCCTGGGACCTCGAAGGCAGCGACGCCGAGATGGTCGTGGCCCCCGTGCTGATGGAGGTGGCCGGCCCGCGGCTGCACGTCGACGCGGTGCTCGGGATCCCGCTGCTGCGGGTCAGCATGCCGGCCTTCACCGGCGGCCGCCGGGCGGTCAAGGCGGTCGTCGACCGGCTGGGCGCCGCGGTCCTGCTGCTGCTGTTCGCGCCGCTGATGGCGGGCGTCGCGCTGCTGGTCCTGCTGGACAGCCGGGGCGGGGTGTTCTACCGGCAGCGCCGGGTCGGCAAGGACGGCCGCGAGTTCACCATGGTCAAGTTCCGCACCATGGTGCCCGGGGCCGACCGCGCACGTGCCGCGCTGACCGGCCGCAACGAGGGCGCCGGCCTGCTGTTCAAGCTCCGCCGGGACCCGCGGGTGACCCGGGTGGGAGTGGTGCTGCGCCGGTACTCCGTCGACGAGCTGCCGCAGTTGTTCAACGTCCTCAACGGCTCGATGTCGCTCGTCGGCCCGCGGCCCGGACTGCCGGAGGAGTCCGCCGCGTACGGCCCGGACACCCGGCGGCGGCTGCTGGTCAAGCCCGGGCTCACCGGGCTGTGGCAGATCAGCGGACGCAGCGACCTGCCGTGGGAGGAAGCCGTCCGGCTGGACCTGCGGTACGTGGAGGACTGGTCGCTCGCCCTGGACGCGGTGATCTTGTGGAAGACGCTGCGTGCGGTGCTCCAGGGACAGGGGGCCTACTGATGCGCGGGGGTGGTCGTCCGGCCGCCGCACGGACCGCGGGCCGACGGGGCCTGCCCGGCTGGAGGAGCGGGTCATGAGGATCAGCGTCCTGGGGCTCGGTTATGTCGGCTCCGTGTCGGCCGCCTGTCTGGCGGGGCAGGGGCACGAGGTCATCGGGGTGGACGTGAACCAGGCGAAGGTCGACCTGGTCAACGCCGGCACGGCCCCGGTGGTCGAGGAGCGGATCGGAGACCTCGTCGCCGAGGTGGTGCGGACCGGAGCGCTGCGCGCCACCGGCGACGTCCGCGAGGCGGTCGTGGAGAGCGACGTGTCCCTGGTCTGCGTGGGCACGCCGTCGGAGCCCAACGGCAGCCTGTGCACCACGTACCTGGAGCGCGTCACCGAGCAGATCGGCGCCGCGCTCGTCGACCGGGGCGGGCGGCACACCGTCGTGTTCCGCAGCACCATGCTCCCGGGCACCTGTCTGAACCTGCTGGTGCCGATCCTGGAGAAGCACGTCGGCGGCACGGCCGGGGTGGACTTCGGGGTCGCGGTCAACCCGGAGTTCCTGCGCGAGGGCACGAGCGTGCGGGACTTCCTCGACCCGCCCAAGACCGTCATCGGCGAGCTGGACCCGGCGAGCGGCGACGTGGTGGCGGCGCTCTACGACGGCCTGCCCGGCGAGGTGTTCCGGGTGCGGATCCCGACGGCCGAGGCGATCAAGTACGCGGACAACGCGTTCCACGGTCTGAAGATCGGCTTCGCGAACGAGCTGGGCGCGGTGTGCCAGGCGCTCGGGGTGGACTCGTACGAGGTGATGGACGTGTTCCTGGCCGACCGCAAGCTGAACATCAGCCCCGCCTACCTGCGGCCCGGCTTCGCCTTCGGCGGCTCCTGCCTGCCCAAGGACCTGCGCAGCCTGGTGTACGCGGCGCAGCGGGCCGACGTCTCGGTGCCCATCCTCGCCCACGTACTGCCCTCCAACACCGACCACCTGCAGCGCGCGGTGGACCTGGTCGAGCGCACCGGCAAGCGCCGCGCCGGCCTGTTCGGGCTGTCCTTCAAACCCGGCACCGACGACCTCCGCGAGAGCCCGCTCGTCGAGCTGGCGGAGAGGCTCTTCGGCAAGGGCTACGACCTGAAGATCTACGACGCCAACGTGAACCTCTCCCGGCTGCTCGGCGCGAACCGCGCGTACATCGAGACCCGGCTGCCGCACCTGGCGCAGCTGCTCGCCGACACCGTCGGCGAGGTGCTCGACCACGCCGAGGTGTGCCTGGTGGGCACCAGGGATCCGGCGGTGCTGTCGGCGCTGCCCCGCGGCGACGGGCCGCCGCTCATCGACCTCGTCCGCCTCCCCGACGCCGCGGAGCGCCGGGCCGAACCGGAGTACACGGGCCTTGCCTGGTGACCCGACCGGCGGCGACGGGACGGGCCGTCGCGCGCTGATCCTGGTGGAGAACCTGTCGGTGCCCTTCGACCGGCGGGTGTGGCAGGAGTGCTCGACGCTGCGCGCCGCGGGCTGGGAGGTGCACGTCATCTGCCCGCGGGGGGACGGCCGGGACACGGAGCCGGAGGCGGAGATCGACGGGATACGGATCCACCGCTACCCGCTGCGCGCCGCCACCGGCGGCCCGGCCGGCTACCTCCGGGAGTACGGGACGGCGCTGTGGCACACGGCCCGGCTGGCCCGGCACGTCGGCCCGGTCGACGTGGTCCACGCCTGCAACCCGCCCGACCTGCTGTTCCTGCCGGCGCTGTGGCTGAAGCGGCGCGGCGCGCGGTTCGTCTTCGACCAGCACGACCTGGTGCCCGAGCTGTACCTGTCCCGGTTCGGCCGCGGCGAGGACCGGCTCTACCGCGTCGTGCGCGCCCTGGAACGGCGGACCTACCGGGCCGCGGACGTCGTGCTCGCCACGAACGAGAGCTACCGGGACGTCGCGCTGCGCCGCGGCGGCCTGCGGCCGGAGGACGTCTTCGTGGTGCGCAGCGCACCCGACACCGAACGGTTCCGGCCGGTGCCGCCCGAGCCCGAGCTGAAGCGCGGCAAGCCCCATCTGCTGTGCTACCTCGGCGTCATGGGCCCGCAGGACGGCGTCGACTACGCGCTGCGGGCCCTGGCGAAGCTGCGGGACGAGCTGGGGCGGACCGACTGGCACGCGGTGTTCGTCGGGGCCGGCGACACCTTCGACGCGATGGTACGGCTGTCCCGGCGGCTCGGGCTGGCGCGGCAGGTGGAGTTCACCGGGCGGGTGCCGGACGCCGACCTGGTGCGCTACCTGTCCACCGCCGACGTGTGCCTCTCGCCCGACCCGCACAATCCGCTCAACGACGTGTCGACCATGAACAAGGTCCTGGAGTACATGGTGATGGGCCGGCCGATCGTCTCGTTCGACCTGCGGGAGGCGCGCGTCTCCGCCGGCGACGCGGCCGTCTACGCACCCGCCGACGACGAGTCCGCGTTCGCCCGGCAGGTGGCCCTGCTGCTGGACGACCCGCGGCGGCGGGCCCGTATGGGCAGGCTCGGCCAGGAGCGGATCAACGGGCCGCTCTCCTGGCGCAACTCGCAGGCATCGCTGCTCGCAGCCTACGCCGCCGCCTGCCGTGACCGCCCTCGGGCGGCTGCGCGCGGTTCGGCCCCGGCCGGGAGGAGGCCGCGCCGTTGAGCGAGGACACCATACGTCTGGCCACGATCGGACGGATCATCCGCCGGCGCGGGCGGCTGCTTGCCGTCGTCGCCGCGGCCGGGGCGCTCGTCGGGTTCGGCGCCTCGCTGGTCTTTCCGCCGCGGTACGAGACGTCGGCATCCGTGCTGCTGCCGGGGCAGTGGGAGGAGCGCGAGCTGCTGACCCAGGCGGAGATCGCGACCAGTTCCGTGGTGGTCGACCGCGCGGCCGCCACGCTCGGCTGGGCCGGGGACGACGGCGACGACCTGCAGGACCGGGTGAGCGCCGAGACCGCGGACGGGAACATCCTCAGGATCTCGGGTACGGCCGGCTCCCCGGCGCGCGCGCAGCGGCTCGCCGACGAGGTGGCGCGGCAGTTCGTCGCCTACGCCGCGCGGATCGCGGGCGACGGCACCGACTCCGCGGCGGCGCAGCGGCCCGAGGCGCTGCGGGACCTGGTCGTGCGGACCAGCCGCCGCATCACCGAGCTGGCCGACGCGGCAGATCCGGGGCGGACCGTGGAAAGCGTGCAGGCCCGCACCGAGCTGGAGCAGTTGCGCACCTCGCTGGAGGCGGCCGTGGACAAGCTGGAGCAGGCCGACTCGGAGAGCGGCCGGGCCGCCATGGTCGTCATGGGCCCGGCGGCCCGGCCGGACGGCGCGGCGCCGCCGACCCGGGCGCAGCTCGTCGGCGGCGGGGCGCTGCTGTTCGTGCTTGCCGCGGTCGTCGGCCATCTCGCCGCCGCCCGCGCGAGCCGCCGGGTGCGCACCGAACCGGAGATCGCCGCCGCGCTCGGCGCGGCGCTGCTCGGCACCGTCGACGTACCCGCGGAACGGACCGCGCGGCGGCGGCCGGCCGGCCGCGGCCCGCGGGCCTGGCTCCACTGGCTGCTGGGCACCGGCACCCGGTGGGACACCCCGCCGCCGCGGACGTCCGGCGGCGAGGACAGCAGGCGGATCCGCTACCGGCGGGTGTGCGCCCGCCTGGAGGACCGGCTGCCGCCCGGCCGGCGGCTGCTGGTCGTCGTCCCGCACGGCGACGAGATCGCCCGCCGGGCCGCCGAGCGGCTCGTCGCCGAGGCCGGGAGCGGTTCCCCGCCGGGCGGGCCCGGCGGGGGATACCCGCTGCTGCGGCCGGTGGAGGTCGCGGTGGCCCGGCCGACCGTGCCGGACCGCGACGCCGAGTCCGGTGCCCTGGTCGCGCTGAGCGCGGGCAGCTGGACCGCGGGGGAGCTGGCCGGCATCGCCGAGGCGTGCGCGGACGCGGGACACGAGGTCGTCGGCTTCGTCGTCGCCGGCGCGGTCCGGGAACGTCCCACGCACACCGCCGGACCTCCCGCGGACGAGGCCGCGCCGGCGATCGCGGCGAGCGGCGCGACGGGGGGTCCGGTGTGACGACGAGCACGGCCGCCGAGCCGCCGGCCGCACCGCTGCTGGACCTGCAGTCGCTGATGGTGGCGGTGCGCAGGCGCCGCCGCCTGTGGTGCGCCACCGCGCTGCTGGGGCTGCTCGCCGGCGCCGCGCTGGCCGTCCTGCTCCCGCCGCCGCCGACCGCGGCGGCGACGGTGCTGGTCGCGCACAAGCAGGACCAGCCCACCGACCCCGGCACGCTGATCCGCACCGACGTCGCGCTGCTGCAGACCACCCGGATCGCCGGGATGGCACTGGAGACCCTCGGGTCGCCGGAAAGCCCGGAGGACTTCATGGCGGACTACCGGGGTTCCGGCCTGACCAACAACCTGCTGCGGATCGACGCGACCGGCGACAGCGACGCGCAGGCCGTCGCCCGGGCCGGGGCGCTGGCCGACGCGTTCGTCGCGGACCACGTGCGGCGGCTGCGGGAGGCCGCGGACGCCGAAGCCCGGACCCTGCTCGACGAGCGCGACCAGATGCGGGACGAACTCGCCGAGGTCAACGAGGCGATCGGGGACGCGCCGGCGGAGAGCGACCCGGACGCGTCGGCGAACCTGGAGTCGCTCTTCGCCCGCCGGGCCGAACTCACCTCGCGGATCGACGACTTCGACCAGCGCGCCGCGGAGGCGCACGTGGGCACGCCGGAGCTGATCGCCGGCACGCAGATCGTGGACGCCGCGCGCGTGGTGCGGCACTCACCGCTCAGGTCGGCGGCCACCAACGCCGGGATCGGACTGGCCCTCGGGCTCGTCGTCGGGCTCGCGCTGGCCGCGGTCGGCTCGGTGGTGGCGGACCGCCCCGTGCTGCGCCGCGAGATCGCGGCGAACCTCGGCGCCTCGGTCATCGCGGAGCTGCCCCGTACGCTCCGGCCGGCCGGCCGCCGGCAGAGCCGGCGCACCCGGGCGGCACGCGCCCGGGTCGCCACGACCCTGGCCCGCACCGTGCGCGGCTCGGCCGAACCGGTGTCGCTGCTGGAACTGGGCTGCGCCCGCAGCACCGGCGCGCTCGCCCTGGACGTCGCCCGGGCACTGGCGGCCGAGGGGCCGATGGCGGTCGTCGACGGCCTGCTCGGCCGGCACCTCGACGACCGCCGCCGGCAGCCGGACGACCCGTCCGGCGAAGCCGTCGAGCCCGCCGGTGCCGCGCCGTCCGCGGAGCGCCGGCTCGGGGTCGGCTCGGTCGCGCCCGGCACGGCGTGGACCGACCTGCGCCACCTCGGCGGCCGGAGCGTCCTGGTCGTACGGGCCGGGCACGCCAGCGCCGCATGGCTGCACACCGTCGCGCGGCAGCTCGCGGACCTGCGTATCCCGGTGCTCGGCGTGGTGCTGGTCGACCCCGACCCCCGGGACCGCACCGACGGCACGCTGTGGGACGGCACGCACACCGCGCTGCGCGGCCCGCACCCGGAGCTGGCCGCCCGCAACGGGGCGGGCACGCGGCGGACGGAGCGGCCGCCGACGCCGGCCGCACCGGGCACGGACAGCGGCCGGGAGGGGTGGTAGCCGTGTGCGGCATCGCGGGCGCCTACCGGTGGCCGGACGGGAAGGCCGTGGCCGACCGGCTCACCGACACCCTCGCCCACCGCGGCCCGGACGGCGCCGGCCGGTACAGCCACCCCGCCGGCGACGGCGACGTGCACCTCGGGCACCGCCGGCTGGCCATCGTCGACCTGTCCGGGACCGGCGCCCAGCCGATGGTCTCGGGCGGCCTGGCCCTCACCTACAACGGCGAGCTGTACAACGCGCCCGAGCTGCGCGCCGAGCTGGAGCGCGCCTCGGTGCGCTTCCGCGGCACCTCCGACACCGAAGTGCTGCTGGAGGCGTGGCGGCGCTGGGGCACGGACTGCCTGCCGCGGCTGCGCGGCATGTTCGCCTTCGGGGTCTTCGACGAGCGCACCGGCGAACTGACGCTCGTCCGCGACCAGCTCGGCATCAAGCCGCTGTTCCTGCTCCGGCGCGGCACGGGCCTGGTGTTCGCCTCCGAGCTGAAGGCGCTCGCCGCCGTGACCGGCGGATCGCTGGAGGTGGACCCCGCCGCGCTGGTGGCCTCGCTGCTGTACTACTGGGTGCCCGACTCGCGCTGCGCGTTCCGCGAGGTGGAGAAGCTGCCGCCCGGAAGCTGGCTCAGGTGCGCGCCGGACGGCCGGGTGGAGCGCGGCCGGTACTGGCACCTCAGAGACGTCGCCACCGCGGGCCGGGAGCGGGCCGCCGGCGGCGAGCGGCCGGACCTCGCCGCCGTCGTCGAGGAGTCGACCCGCCGGCACCTGCTCTCCGACGTCCCCGTGGCGACCTTCCTCTCCGGCGGCCTCGACTCCAGCCTCCTCACCGCTCTCGCGGCCCGGCACCGGCCCGGGATCTCCGCCTACACGATCGGGTTCCGCGCCGAGGACGCCAGGTTCGAGGCGATGCCGGACGACCTGCGCCACGCCCGGCGGGTCGCCGAGCGGTTCGGCGTCGACCTGCACGAGATCGAGATCGCCCCGGACGTGCACGACCTGCTGCCACGGATGACGTACCACCTGGACGAGCCGATCGGCGACCCCGCGGCGATCAACACCTACCTGATCTGCCGTGCCGCGCAGGAGGCCGGGGTCAAGGTGATGCTGTCGGGGATGGGCGCCGACGAGCTGTTCGCCGGCTACCGCAAGCACCTCGCCAACCTGGTCGCGCTGCGCTACCAGCGCGTCCCGCGCCCGCTGCGGCGCGGGACGGCCGCGGCCGTGGACCGGCTGCCGGTCGCCACGGCCCGCCGGGGGTACCGGTCGGTGCGCTTCGCGAAGCGGTTCCTGTCCTTCGCCGAACTCCCGGAGGAGACCGCGTTCCGGCGCAGCTACACCATGTACGACCGGGACGAGCTGCTCGCCCTGATCGACCCGGACCTCGCCGGGACGGTCGACGACGTGCTCACCGAGCACGCGGACGTCTACGCGGACAACGCCCTCGACAGCCCTGCCGACTTCGTCAACCGCATGTGCCTGGCCGACGCCCGGATGTTCCTGCCGGGCCTGAACCTCGCGTACACCGACCGATCGAGCATGGCCGCGTCGACCGAGGTACGGGTGCCGTACGTGGACGTCGACGTGGTCGAGGCGGCGTTCGCGGTGCCCGGGGACCGCAAGATCGTCGGACGGCAGGGCAAGGCCGCGCTCAAGGAGGCGGCCGCCACGGTCCTGCCCCGGGACGTCGTCTACCGGCCCAAGGGCCTGTTCAGCGCCCCGCTGCGCGCCTGGATGAGCCGCGATCTGGCACCGCTGGTGCGGGAGGTGGCGCACGACGGCGTGCTCGTCCGCTCCGGGTTCCTGCGCCGCGACGCGCTGGCGCGGCTCGTCGCCGAGGACGCGGCCGGGCAGCGGGACTTCTCCAAGCATCTGTGGCACGTGCTGACCCTCGAGTACTGGTATCGCGGCGCGACCTCTGGGGAGTTCGGGTGAAACAGGTTGTACAGAACTACAGGAGCGGCGAGCTGGCGCTGCTCGACGTGCCGGTGCCGGACTGCAAGCCGGGCGGGGTGCTGGTGCGCACCGCCTACTCGCTGATCTCCACCGGGACCGAGCTGATGAAGGTGTCCGAGGCCGGCATGTCGCTGCTGGGCAAGGCCCGCTCCCGTCCCGACCAGGTCGCCAGGGTCGTGCAGAGCGTGGCCGCCAACGGGGTGCCCGCCACCTACCGCAAGGTGATGGGGAAGCTGGACTCCTACACGCCGCTCGGCTACTCGCTCTGCGGGGTGGTCGAGGAGGTCGGCACCGGGACCGACGACGTGCGGGCCGGCGACCTCGTGGCCTGCGCCGGCAACGAGCACGCGCTGCACGCCGAGGTCAACTGGGTGCCGAAGAACCTCTACGCCCGGGTGCCGGACGGGCTGGCGCCACGGGACGCGGCCTTCGGCACCGTCGGGGCGATCGCGCTGCAGGGCGTCCGCCGCGGTGAGTCGCAGCTCGGCGACGTGGCGCTGGTCATCGGGCTCGGGCTGATCGGGCAGCTGGTGGTGCAGCTGCTGGCCGCCTCCGGGGTCCGCGTCGTCGGGGCCGACCCCGATCCGGCGCGCCGCGACCTCGCCGCCCGCCTGGGCGCCGCGGGCTGCGGCGATCCGGGGGGCGCGGCGCTTGCGGCGGCGGTCGCGGAACTCACCGGCGGGCACGGCGTGGACCAGGTGTATCTGGCCGCCGGCGGCGCCGGCAACCAGCCCGTGGAACTCGCCGCCGAGCTCTGCCGGGACCGCGGCCGGGTCGTGGACATCGGCAAGTGCCGCCTGGACCTGCCGTGGAACGCGTACTACGAGAAGGAGCTGGACGTCCGGTTCTCCCGCAGCTACGGCCCGGGGCGCTACGACCCGGAGTACGAGCTGGAGGGGCGGGACTACCCGATCGGCCAGGTGCGCTGGACCGAGCGCCGCAACCTGGCCTGCGTCCTCGACCTCCTCGCCCGCCGCCGCGTCGACGTGGCGCCGCTGGTCTCGCACGTCGCCGACTTCGCCGACGCCGTCGCGACGTACCGGCGGCTGCAGGACGGCGGACTCAAGGCCGTGGCCGTGCTGTTCCGGTACCCCGGGCAGGCGGCGGGAGCGGAGGCCCCCGGGGCGGGCGTCCCCGCCGCGGACGCTGGTGGGGCCGGCGGAGCGCCCGCCGCGGCCCGGCCCTCCCCGGCCCGGCCCGCCGCCGCCCCGGTGCGGCTGGCGTTCGTCGGCGCGGGCACCTACGCGACGTCGATGCTCCTGCCCCATCTGGCCCGGCGCGACGGCGTCGAGCTGTCCACGGTCGTCACCACGACCGCGCTGTCCGCGGTCAACGCGAAGCGGAAGTTCGGCTTCGCCGCGGCGACCACCGACCTCGACGCCGTGCTCGGCGACCCGGCCGTGGACGCGGTGTTCGTCGTCACCCGGCACGCCTCGCACGCCGCACTGACCCGCAGGGCACTGCTGGCCGGCAAGGCGGTGTTCGTGGAGAAGCCCCTGGCCCTGACCGAGGACGAGCTGGCCGGCGTGCTCGCGGCGGTGACGGAGTCCGGCAACGACCGGCTGCAGGTGGGCTTCAACCGCCGGTTCGCGCCGCTGCTGCGGGAGGCCGGCCGGCGGTTCGGCGACCGGACCGGCCCGGCGGGCCTGCGCTACCTGGTCAACGCCGGCCGGCTGGACAAGGACAGCTGGTACCTCCGGCAGGACACCGAGGGCTCGCGGTTCGACGGCGAGGGCGGGCACTTCATCGACACGGCGAGCTGGCTGCTCGCCGCCGACCCCGCCTCGGTGTACGCGGCCGCCCCGCCCGGCGGCGAGCAGCTCCAGGTCGTGCTGCGCTACCCGGACGGCTCCACCGCCACGGTCAGCTACGTCACCACCGGTCCGCCCGGCTTCCCCAAGGAGACGCTGGACCTGGTCGCGGACGGCAGGGTGCTGCGGCTCGACGACTTCGTCCGCGCCGCCGTCTACGACGGCCGCCGCAGGCGGTGGGTCGGCTCGCGGCTGCCCAGGGCCCGGGACAAGGGCCAGCGCGCGCAGCTGGACGCGTTCCTCGCGGCCGTACGCGACGGCGGCCCGATGCCGGTGCCGCTGGAGTCGCTCGCCGCGACCACGGCGGCCACCCTCGCCGTGCGGACGGCCCTGGCCGCCGGCGCGCCGGTGACGTTGGCGAGTGCGCGGTGACCGAGCTCGCGGGCGGTGCGGGCTGGTATCTCCGGCGGCTGTCCCGGATGGGGCCGCGGGAGGTCGGCGGCCGGGTGGGCGACGCGATCCGCAGACGGCGGTGGCGGTCGTCGGCGCCGCCGGACTGCCCGTCCGTGACCGGGGCCCGGTTCACCGCCGTCCTGCCCGCCGGGACGGTCGCCGAGGTGCCCCCGGACGCCGCGAAACGCCTCATCGCCGAGGCGGACCGGCTGATGGACGGGCACGGCGGGTACTTCGGGGTGCCCCGCTCCGATCTCGCCGACCCGGACTGGTGGTACGACCCGAAGACCGGGCGCCGCGCGCCGCCAGTGCACGCCTTCGACGTGCCGTACCGGAACGAGGACGAGGTCGGGGACGTCAAGCAGATCTGGGAGCCGTCCCGGCACCAGTACCTCACGGTGCTCGCCACCGCCTACGCGATCACCGGTGACGACCGGTACGCCGAGCGGACGGCCGCGCTGCTGCGGTCGTGGTGGGCGGCCAGCCCGCCGCTGCACGGCGTGCACTGGACCAGCGGCATCGAGCTGGGCATCCGGCTGCTGTCCTGGGTATGGCTGCGCCGGCTGCTCGACGGCTGGCCGGGCGCGGCCGCGCTGTTCGAGGACAACCCGGTGGCGCTGCGGCAGATCTGGCACCACCAGCGCTGGCTGGCCGCCTTCCCCAGCCGCGGGTCCTCCGCGAACAACCACGCCGTCGCCGAGGCCGCCGGGCAGCTCGCCGCCGCCTGCGCGTTCGGCTGGTTCCCCGCCTCGGCGCGCTGGCGGGCCGGCGCGCTGGCGTCGCTGGCGCGGCACCTGCGCGGCAACACCTTCGCCTCCGGCCTCAACCGCGAGCTGGCCACCGAATACCACGGGCTGGTACTGGAACTCGGCCTGGCCGCGGTGGCCGAGGCGGACGCCGCGGGCGTGCCCGTTCCCGCGCCGGTCCGGCGGACGCTGCTGCGGATGACCGACGCGCTCGCGGCCGTCGTCGACGACCGGATGCGGCCGCCGCGCCAGGGGGACGCGGACGACGGGCACGGCCTGGTCGTGGACGGCGCGGGCACCGACCGCTGGGCCTCGCTGCTGGCCACCGGTGCCGCCGTGTTCGGCCGGCTCTCCTGGTGGCCGGCGGTGGCCGCGGCCGACGTACGCACCCCGCTGCTGGCCGCGCTCATCCGTCCGTACCCGCGGGCCGGGGCCGGGCCGGCCCCGGCCCGGCCGGCCAGCCGGCCGGCGCACTTCGCCGACGCCGGGCTCACCATCCTGCGCGGCCCCGGCGGGATCTGGTGCCGCTGCGACGGCGGCCCGCACGGCTTCCTGTCCATCGCCGCGCACGCCCACGCGGACGCGCTGTCCGTGGAGGTCCGGCACGACGGGGTCGACGTGCTCGCCGACCCGGGGACGTACTGCTACCACGGGCAGCCCGAGTGGCGGCGGTACTTCCGGTCCACCCTCGCCCACAACACCCTGCAGCTGGACGGGGCCGACCAGTCCGTCTCCGGCGGCCCGTTCCTCTGGACCCGGCACGCCCGCAGCCGCGTGCTGGCCGCGGACCCCGGGGGTACGGCGGGCGTGGCCCGCTGGTGCGCCGAGCACGACGGCTACCGGCGCTCCGGCGGCGCGGTGCACCGGCGCCGGGTGGAGCTGACCGCCGCGCGCCGGGAACTGCGCGTGGTCGACGAGGTGCGCGGCCCGCACCGGGCGGTGCGGCTGGCGTTCCACCTCGGCCCGGAGATCGCCGTGCACCTGACGGGGAACCGGGCGGAACTCGGCTGGACCCGGGGCGGCGAGGACCGCGCCGCGGTGCTCGACCTGCCCGCGTCGCTGCGCTGGCGCGCGCACCGCGGCGAGACCGACCCGCCGCTGGGCTGGTACTCCGCCGGCTTCGGGCGCAGGGAGCCCACCACCACGCTGGTCGGCTCCGGCACCGGGCCGGCGGGGGAGTTCACCACCGTACTCAGGTTCCACGGCTAGGGAGGGGGCGCGGTGATCACGTGGCGGCCATGGGCCCTGCCGGCGGTGTTGCTGGCGCTGGCCCTCGTGGCGTCCGGCTGCGAGGACGAGCCGGACGCCCGGGGGAGGCCGGACGCCGCGCCGCCGTCCGGCTCCGTGGCCCGGGTGTGCGCCGAGCGCGCGGCCGGGCCGGCCAGGCCGCCGGCGGGCGCGGTGACGGTCGATCCCGGGGTGGTCGGCGACCTGGCGGCGAAGACGGAGAGCAGCCCCCCGGGCACCACGTTCTGGCTGCGGCCGGGCAGGCACCGGCTGCCGCCGGACCGGTACGCCCAGGTCATCCCCAAGAGGGGGAACAGCTATCTCGGCGCTCCTGACGCGGTGTTCGACGGCCGGAAGACCAACCAGTACGCGTTCGGCGGCACCGCCCCGGACGTCACCATCCGCCACCTGACCGTGCAGGGTTTCGTGGCCCCGCACAACGAGGGCGTGGTCAACCACGACTCGGCCGACGGGTGGGTGATCGAGCACGCGACGATCCGGAACAACTCCGGTGCCGGGCTGATGGCCGGCGCCCGCCAGCAGGTCCGCGCCAGCTGCCTGCGCGGCAACGGCCAGTACGGCATGAACGCCTACAAGGCCGGCGACACCATCCGCGACCTGGTGCTGGCGGGCAACGAGATCGCGGCCAACAACACCGACGACTGGGAGCGGCGCAGGCCGGGCTGCGGCTGCACCGGCGGCGTCAAGTTCTGGGCCGTCAACGGCGCCGACATACGCGGCAACTGGGTGCACGACAACCGCGGGACAGGGCTGTGGGCGGACAACAACAACAACGACTTCCGCATCGAGGACAACGTGCTGGAGGCCAACGACGGCGCCGCGCTGATGTACGAGACCAGCTACAACGCGGTCATCCGGAACAACACGATCCGGCGGAACAACTGGGTCGAGGGCCGCAGGTACGCCGACCGCGGGGACGACTTCCCGTACGCGGCCGTCTACGTCTCCGAGTCCGGCGGCGAACCGCGGATCCCGGCCCGTACCGACAAGATCGAGATATACCGCAACGTGCTGCAGAACAACTGGTCCGGGATCACCCTGTGGGAGAACGCCGACCGGTTCTGCAACAGCCCGGCCAACACCTCCACCGGCGAATGCACCCTGCTGGTGCCCGACACCGGCCGCTGCGCACGGCCGGCGATCGCCACCGCACCGCTCTACGCCGACTGCCGGTGGAAGACCCAGCGGGTGGACATCCACCACAACCGCTTCGTGCTGGACACGTCCGTCGTCGCCTGCACGGTGGAGTGCGGGCGCATGGCGGTGCTGGCGAACTACGGCACCTATCCCGACTGGTCGCCGTACCACGGCGAGCGGGTGGCCGAGGCGATCACCACCCGGCAGCGCAACCGCTGGCACGACAACACCTACCGCGGACCGTGGAGCTTCGTCGCCCGGGACCAGGGCCGGGTGCTCGACTTCGTGCAGTGGCAGGGCATGCCGTACCGGCAGGACGCGGGCAGCACCTTCGACCCGGGCCCCGGCGGCCCGCGATGAGCGGGGACCCGGCGGGCGGCGCCGTGACCGGCGGCCCCGGGGCGGCGGGCACGCAGCCCGGCGCCCCGGCCCACACCGCCGCCCCCGGCACCGCCCCCGCCGCCGCCCCCGCCCCGAAGGCCGTCGGGGCGGCCTGGGGGCTGCTGGGCCTCAACACGCTCGGCTCCGCCGGGGCGGAGACCGTCGTCCCGCTGCCGCGCTCCCTCATCCAGATGGTCACCATGGGCGCGCTCGCCGCCGCCTTCACGCTGGCGCTCGCGGTCAACCGGCGGCTGCGGATCCGGCCCAGCGCCTTCGTGCTCCTGCTCACCCTGCTGCTGGTGCCGAGCGTGATCTCCAGCGTGGACCTGGACTCCGGGTTCGGCGCGCTGTTCCGCTGCGCCCGGCTGGCCCTGTTCGTCGGCACGCTGTGGCTGCTCACCCGCTGGTGGGACGGGGGCCTGGCCTTCGTACGCCACCACATCCGGATGTACTGCGCGGTGCTCGCCTCGGTGGCCGCAGGGCTGGCCGTCTCGCCGGGCACGGCCCTGCCCGACCTCTACGGCGGGCGGCTGGTCGGCGCGCTGTGGCCGCTCACCCCGCCGCAGATCGGACAGTACGCCGCGGTGGTCATCGGGCTCACGGTGCTGCTCGCGCTGGGCCGCCGGACGACCGGGGCCGGCGCGGCCGCGGTCGTCGTGCCCGCGCTCGTCCTCCTCGCGCTGAGCCACACCCGGACGGCGACGGTCGGCCTGCTCGCCGCGCTGGCGCTGGCCGTCGGCTCGCTCCTGCTGACCAGCGCCGCCGCCCGCCGGTTCTTCGCCTGGACGGTGCTGAGCGCCGCGGTGGCCGCGGTGTGGTTCGCCGCCGCGGTGCAGGCGTGGTTCCTGCGCGGACAGAGCGAGGAGAACTTCTCCAGCCTCACCGGCCGGGCCAAGGTCTGGGACGCCCTGCTGGCCGCGCCCCGGAGCACCACGGAGCGGCTGTTCGGCACGGGCCTGAGCGACAAGTCGTACGACGGCCTGCCCATCGACAACAGCTGGCTGGCCGTCTACCACGAGCAGGGCCTGACCGGTACCGCCCTCGTGGCGGCGGCCGTCGTCGTGCTGGGCGCGGTCGCGCTGCTGCGGCCGCCGTCGCTGCCCCGGGCCTGCGCGATCTTCCTGATCAGCTACTGCGCGATCTCGTCGTACACCGAGGCCGGCCTCGGCGACGCCTCGCCGTACCTGCTGCATCTGGCCGTGGCCGCCTCGCTGCTGGCGGCCCCTGCCAGCAGCGAGGCGGCCAGGCCCCGGCCGGCGCCCGCGGTTCCCCGACGACGCGTCCCGCGCTGGGCCCGGGACACGGAGGTGACCTGACCGTGCACGTCCTCGTGGTGCACAACCGCTATGCCTCGGCGCAGCCGAGCGGCGAGAACCGGGTCGTCGACCAGGAGGTGGCGCTGCTGCGCGCGGCCGGCCACCGGGTCGGGGTGTTCGAGCGGCGCAGCGACGACATCGCCGCCCGGTCCCTGCTGGGCAAGGCCGCGGTGCCGCTGCTGGTGCCGTGGAACCCGGCCGTCCGTACGGAGCTGACCGCCCGGCTGCGCGCCGAGCGGCCGGACGTGGTGCACGTCCACAACGTCTTCCCGCTGCTGTCGCCCGCGGTGCTGGCCGCCTGCGCCGACGCCGGCGTGCCGGCCGTCGCCACGCTGCACAACTACAGCCAGGTCTGCCCGCCCGGCACGCTGCGCCGGGACGGCCGGTCGTGCACCGAGTGCGCCGGGTCGACGCCGCTGCCCGCCGTCCGGCACGGCTGCTACCGGAACTCCCGGCTGGCGACGCTGCCGCTCGCGGTCGGCCTCTCGCTCAACCGGCGCCGCTGGTGGTCCGGCGTCGAACGGTTCCTGTGCATCTCCGCGGCGCAGCGCGACGTCCTGGTGCGGTCCGGCATGCCGCCCGGACGGCTCACGGTGAAGCACAACTTCGTGCCGGACCCCGGTGCCTGCCGGGCGGCCGCCGGCGAGCATCTGCTCTTCCTGGGCCGGCTGGCGGAGGCCAAGGGGGTGCGGCTGCTCATGACCGCGTGGGACGAGGTCGCCGCGGGCGGCGGGGTGGGCGCGCCGCTCGTGATCGCCGGCGCGGGACCGCTGGAGGGCGAGGTGGCCGCCTGGGCGGCGGGCCGCGACGACGTGCGCTACGCCGGCCTGTACGACGCGGAGGAGTGCCGGCAGGCCGTCGCGCGGTCGGTGGCCGTGGTCGCGCCCTCGCAGGCACTGGAGACGTTCGGCCTGGTGGTCGTGGAGGCGATGGCGGCGGGGGTCCCGGCCGTGGCCGCCGGGCACGCGGCCTTCACCGAACTCGTCGGGGAGGGGGTGACCGGCCTGCTGCACCGGCCGGGCGACCCCGCCTCGCTCGCCTCGTGCATACGCGGGATCGCGGCCGACCCGGTCCGCAACCGGGAGCTGGGCCGGGCGGCCCGGCGCCGCTACGAGCAGGGCTTCAGCCCGGCCGTCGGGCTGGAGCGGCTGGAGGAGGAGTACCGCACCGCGATCGCGGGCCGGTCAGCAGCGACCCGCGGCGGGGACACCCGCCCGGGCAGGGGGGAGGGGAGCAGATGACACGATGCCGACTCTGCGGCTCGGAGGCGCTGGAGAGCGTCGTCGACCTCGGGGCGACACCGCCGTGCGAGAGCTTTCTCGCCGCGGACCAGCTGGACCTGCCGGAGCCGGCGTACCCGCTGCACCTGCGGGTCTGCACCGGCTGCTGGCTGGCGCAGCTGCCGCCGCTGATCACACCCGAGGAGACGTTCCGGGAGTACGCGTACTTCTCCTCGTACTCGGCCTCCTGGGTGGAGCACGCGCGCACGTTCGTCGCCGAAGCCGTACGGCGGCTGGACCTCGGTGCCACGGCGCGCGACGCCTTCGTGGTCGAGGTCGCGAGCAACGACGGATACCTGCTGAAGCATGTGGTGGACCGGGGGATCCGCTGCCTGGGCATCGAGCCGTCGGTGAACGTCGGCGCCGCCGCGCGGGACGCCGGCGTGCCCACGCTCACGGCGTTCCTCGACCCGGCCACCGGCGCGGCGGTGCGCGCCGAGCACGGCCCGGCGGACCTGGTCGTGGCCAACAACGTCTACGCGCACATCCCCGACGTGGTCGGCTTCACCCGGGGGCTGCGCGCCCTGGTGGCCGACGACGGCTGGGTCTCCGTCGAGGTGCAGCACCTGCTGACCCTGATGGCGGAGAACCAGTACGACACGATCTACCACGAGCACTTCCAGTACTACACGGTCGGGTCCGCGATCCGCGCGCTCGCCAGCGGCGGGCTCGCGCTCGTGGACGTCGAGCCGCTGCCCACGCACGGCGGCTCCGTCCGGCTCTGGGCCCGGCCCGCGGAGGCCGTCGGCGGGACGGCCGACGGGGCGCCCCCGGCCCGGACGACGGCGGGGGCCCGGGGGAGGGTCGCCGACATGCTGGCCCGGGAGAAGGCCGCCGGGCTGCAGGAGCTGTCCGGGTACGCCGAGTTCTCCGCCCGGGTGGCCAAGGTGCGCCGGGACCTCCTCCGGTTCCTCGTCGACGCGGCCGACCGCGGCGCGACCGTGGTCGGCTACGGCGCCCCCGGCAAGGGCAGCACCCTGCTCAACCACTGCGGCGTCCGGCCCGACCTCCTCCCGTACACGGTCGACAGGAACCCCTACAAGCACGGCAGGTTCACCCCGGGCACCCGCATCCCGATCCTGCCGCCCGAGCGGATAGCCGCGGACCGGCCGGACTACGTGCTCGTCCTCCCCTGGAACCTGCGCACGGAGCTGCTCGCGCAGCTCTCGTACGTGCACGCCTGGGGCGGCCGGCTGGTCTTCCCCATCCCGGAACTGAGCATTGTCGAGGTCAAGCCATGAAGGTCGTACTGTTCTGCGGCGGCTACGGGATGCGTATGCGCAGCGGTGCCGCCGACGACGTGCCCAAGCCGATGGCGATGGTCGGCCCGCGGCCGCTGATCTGGCACGTCATGCGCTACTACGCCCACTTCGGGCACACCGAGTTCATCCTCTGCCTCGGCTACGGGGCGCACCACATCACGAACTTCTTCCTCCACTACGAGGAGACGGCGTCCAACGACTTCGTGCTGCGCAACGGGCGGACCGAACTGCTGTCCACGGACATCGCCTCCTGGACCATCACCTTCGCCCAGACCGGCATCGAGTCGCCCATCGGGGAACGGCTGCGCCGGGTGCGGCACCGCCTCGACGGCGACGAGATGTTCCTCGCCAACTACGCCGACGTGCTCACCGACGCCCCGCTGCCGGAGATGATCGACGACTTCGCCCGGCGCGACGCCGGTGCGTCGATGATGGTGGTGCCGCCGCAGTCCTCCTTCCACTGCGTGGACCTGGGCGAGGACGGACTGGTGGGAGGCATCACCGCGGTCAGCGAACTGCCGCTGTGGGAGAACGGCGGCTACTTCGTGCTCCGCCAGGAGGTGTTCGACCACATCCCGGAGAACGGGGACCTGGTCACCGACGGCTGCGCCCGGCTGGCCAAACGGGGCCGGCTGGTGGCGCACCGGCACCGCGGCTTCTGGAAGCCGACCGACACGGTGAAGGAACGCGCCGCCCTCGACGCCGCCTACGCCCGGGGCGACCGCCCGTGGGCCGTGTGGGAACGGGACGGCGCGGGCTCCGGCCGGACCGGCGGCGGGGTCGGCGCCCGGGCGGGGACCCCGTGATCAGGCTCGGGGCCGGGCGCCCGGACCGGATCGCGGCGGTGGGCGCGCACTGCGACGACATCGCCATCGGCGCCGGCGGCACGCTGCTGACGATGTGTCTGGCGCGGCCCGGCGTCCGCGTCGACGCCCTGGTGCTCTCCGGCGGTGGCGGCGAGCGGGAGCGGGAGGAGCGGGCCGCGCTCGCCGCCTGCTGCCCGGGCGCCGACCTGCGGCTGACCGTACTGAAGCTGCCGGACGGCCGGCTGCCCGCGCACTGGGAGGAGGCCAAGGCCGCGGTCCAGGAGTTGCGCGGGCGCACCGAGCCGGAGCTGGTGCTCGCCCCCCGCACCGACGACGCCCACCAGGACCACCGCGGCCTGGCGCGGCTGGTCACCACCGCGTACCGCGACCACCTCGTGCTCGGCTACGAGATCGTCAAGTGGGACGGCGACCTCGGCCGGCCGGTCGCGTACCAGCCGCTGTCGCCGGAGACCGCGGAACGGAAGGTGCGGCTGCTGCAGGAGCACTACCCCTCGCAGCGGCACCGGCCCTGGTACGACCGGGAGGTCTTCCTCGGCCTCGCGCGGATCCGCGGCGTCGAATGCCACGCGCGCTACGCCGAGGCGTTCGCCGTCGCCAAACTCACTCTCGACCTGGGGGCCGACCCATGCGCGTACTGCTGACCGGACACCAGGGCTACCTGGGCACCGTCATGGCCCCGGTCCTCACGGCCGCCGGGCACGAGGTCGTCGGTCTCGACGCCGGCCACTTCGCCGGCTGCGTGCTCGGCCCGCCGCCCGCGGACCCGCCGGGGCACCGGGTGGACCTGCGCGACGTCACCGCCGAGCACGTGGCCGGGGCCGACGCCGTGATCCACCTGGCGGCGCTCTCCAACGACCCGCTCGGCTCGCTGGCCCCGGAGCTGACCTACGCCATCAACCACCACGCCTCCGTACGGCTGGCGCGGCTCGCCCGCGACGCCGGGGTGCGGCGCTTCCTGTACGCGTCGACCTGCTCGGTCTACGGCGCCGCCGGCGGGGACGCGCTGGTGACCGAGGACGCGCCGCTGCGCCCGGTGACGCCGTACGCGGAGTCCAAGGTGCGGGTGGAGGACGACGTGCACGCGCTGGCCGGCGCCGACTTCAGCCCCGTGTTCCTGCGCAACGCCACCGCCTTCGGCCACTCGCCCCGGCTGCGCGCCGACATCGTGCTGAACAACCTGGTGGGCCACGCGCTGCTGTCCGGCGAGGTGCTGGTGCTCTCCGACGGCACCCCCTGGCGCCCGCTGGTGCACGCCGCCGACATCGCCGAGGCGTTCACGGCCGCGCTCACCGCGCCCCGGGAAGCGGTGCACGGCCGGGCGTTCAACATCGGCAGCGAGAAGGCCAACGTCACGGTCGCCGAGATCGCCGAGGAGGTCGCCGCGGCGGTGCCCGGCGCGAAGGTGGTGATCACCGGCGAGACCGGCGCCGACCCGCGGTCGTACCGGGTGGACTTCTCCCGGTTCCGCGCCGCCGTACCCGGCTTCGACTGCGCGTGGACGGTGCGGCGGGGCGCGCTCGAACTCGCCGACGCCTACCGCAGGCACGGGCTGACCCGGGAGGACTTCGAGCAGCGGTTCACCCGGTTGGCCGTGCTGCGCGCGGCGGCCGGCGCCGGGGCCGTCGACGACACCCTGCGGCGGCGCCGGTGACCGCGCCGGGAGACGCGATGTACGCGCTGGTGGAGCGGCTGTACCCGCTGTGCCGGAGCATCACGGGCGACGGTGTGCGCGCCACCCTGGACATCGTCGGCGAGTACGTCCCGCTCCAGGTGCACGAAGTGCCGACCGGAACCCGGGTGCTCGACTGGACGGTGCCGCAGGAGTGGAACATCCGCGACGCCTTCGTCGCCGACGCCGCCGGCCGCCGCGTCGTCGACTTCGCCGCGTCCAGCCTGCACGTCCTCGGCTACAGCGTGCCGGTGTCGGCGACCATGCGGCTGTCGGAGCTGCGCCGGCACCTGCACACCCTGCCGGACCACCCGGCGTGGGTCCCGTACCGCACCAGCTACTACCGGCCGGAGTGGGGGTTCTGCCTCGCCCAGGAGACCCTGGACGCGCTGCCCGACGGCGAGTACGAGGTGCGTATCGACTCCACCCTCGCCGACGGCCACCTCACGTACGCCGAGCACGTCGTCCCCGGCCGGGTCGCCGACGAGGTGATCGTCTCCTGCCACGTCTGCCACCCCTCGCTGGCCAACGACAACCTCGCGGGCATCGCGGTGGCGGCCTTCCTGGCCCGCGCGCTGGCGGAGGAGACGCCGCACTACACCTACCGGTTCCTCTTCGCGCCCGGCACCATCGGGGCGATCACCTGGCTGGCGCACAACGCGGAGCGGATCGACCGGGTCAGGCACGGGCTCGTCCTGGCCTGCGCGGGCGACCGGGGAGCGCTGACGTACAAGCAGAGCCGCCGCGGCGACGCGGAGATCGACCGGGTGCTGCGCCACGTGCTGGCCGCCTCCGGACGCCCGCACCGCGTCGTGGAGTTCACCCCGTACGGCTACGACGAGCGGCAGTTCTGCTCACCCGGGTTCGACCTCGGCGTCGGCTCGCTCACCCGGACCCCGTACGCCGGCTACCCCGAGTACCACACCTCGGCGGACGACCTGGACTTCGTCGCCCCGGAGGCGATGGCGGACACGCTCGCCGTCTGCCGCGAGGCCTTCGCCGTCCTCGACCGCAACCGGACGTACCGCAACCTCAGCCCGTACGGCGAACCGCAGCTCGGCCGGCGCGGGCTGTACGACCCGCTCGGCGGCCGCAGCGACGCCAAGCAGGCCCAGATGGCCCTGCTCTGGGTGCTCAGCCTCTCCGACGGCGAGCACAGCCTGCTCGACGTCGCCGAGCGCGCCGGGCTGCCGTTCGGCGCCGTCGCCGCCGCGGCCGACGCCCTGGCGGACGCCGGACTGGTCGGGGTGTGACGCCGATGACGGCCGAAGGGGAGAAGACGACCGCGCCGCCGGCCCGGGGCGGGTCCGCCCGCCCGGCCGCCGGGCGGGGCGCGGCCCGCCGGCTGTCCTGGGGGCTCGCCGACCAGGCGGCCTCCAGCGTGACCAACTTCGCGGTGGGGATCTGCGTGGCGCGCTCGCTGGGGCTGGCCGCGTTCGGCGTGTTCAGCCTCACCTGGGTGACGTACGGCGTGGTGCTCAACGTCTCCCGCGGCGTGGCCACCGACCCCCTCGTGGTGCGCTTCAGCGGCGTGCCGGACGCGTCCTGGCGCGCGGCGGTGGCCCGGTCGTCGGGCACCGCGGTCGGCGCCGGCGCCGTCGTCGGCGCGGCGTGCCTGGCGGCCGGGCTGGGCGCCGGCGGCCGGGTGGGTACGGCACGCCGCTGGAGGGCACCACGAGGGG